>JBKGZD010000046.1:0-16543 GCA_046545795.1 Bacteroidales bacterium
GTAGAAAAAAAGGCAGAAACGTCAGAGAAACCTGAAGAGAAGGCTGAAAAGAAAAATGCCGAGGATAATAGCAACGAAAATAATTCATAAGTAAAATTTCAAACACAAAGATTAAAATGACAAAAATAACTGCCGCAGAAGTAAACAAATTACGCAAACAGACGGGTGCCGGGATGATGGATTGCAAAAAGGCACTTACAGAGGCTAATGGTGATTTTGATAAAGCAACGGAAATCATCAGGGAAAAAGGTATAGCTGTTGCCAATAAACGTTCTGACAGAGAAGCTACGGAAGGGGTCGTGTTTAGCAAGACAACTGAGGATGCAAAGAAAGGTTTTATAATATCTCTGAACTGCGAGACGGATTTCGTAGCAAAAAATGATGACTTTGTAGATTTAGCGACAAAAATCCTCAATTTGGCAATTGAGAAAGAACCTGAAGACCTGGAAGCCTTAAAAAATCTTAATTTAGAGAATAATAAAACAGTAGAAGAAAATGTTGTTGAGCAAACTGGCATTATTGGAGAAAAACTTGAACTATCATATTTCGATAAAATAGTTGCTCCAAAAGTCGTTTCTTATATTCATATGGATAACAAGCTTGCTACCTTAGTTGGTTTTAATAAGGATGACATTGACGAACAAGTATGCCGGGATATTGCTATGCAGGTAGCTGCTATGGATCCAATAGCTGTTGATAAAGACGGTGTTCCTCAGGATATAGTAGAACAGGAACTTGAAATAGGAAAAAAACAAGCGAAGGCTGAAGGAAAACCAGACAACCTGCTGGATAAAATAGCTCAGGGTAAGTTAGGAAAATATATGAAAGAAAACACTTTGCTTAACCAGGAATTTATAAAGGAAAGCAAAAAATCAGTAAAACAATACTTGCAGGAACATGACAAAGACCTAACAGTAACTGATTTTAAGCGATATTCATTAAAACAATAATGTTTTATACCACATACTAATATTTTTAAAGAGAGAAGACAACTTTGTTCTTCTCTCTTTTTTAATAGGAATAACTCTTATTATATTGAAGTTTAACGAACACTATCCATAATGACTAAAAGCAACAAAGATTCACTCAATAAGATTAAATCAGAAGTTGCCAGTTGCACAAAATGCGAGCTGCATAAAACCAGGTTGAATACAGTTTTTGGGGAGAAAGATTATAATGCCCAAATTATTATTATCGGAGAAGGACCAGGAGCAAATGAAGACAAAACTGGAAGGCCTTTTGTAGGAAGAGCCGGGAAATTGCTCGATGAAGTACTTTTCAAATATGGTTTAAGCAGAGAAAAAGGCGTCTTTATTACTAACATTGTAAAATGCAGGCCTCCAGAAAACCGTAAGCCAAAAAAGAAAGAAATAGAATGTTGTCTCCCTTACCTTAAAGAACAAATCAGACTTATTAATCCCAGGCTGATTATTCTCCTTGGTTTAACTGCCGCCAAATCTTATTTAGGTATAGACGAACAGATGAAAAACATAAGAGGAGAAATAATAACTGTTGATGGCCGAAATATTATGGTAACTTACCACCCTGCTGCTATACTCAGAAATCCAAACTTAAGAAATTTTCTGGAACAAGATATCCATAAAGCAAGTGAGCTTTAACATCATTTTTTTACTAATGATATTAAAGCTCAACTTTTCTTATAATTCAAAAAGTAAAAGGTGCTTCCTTATATTTTTTAATCCTGTATAATCAATAAAGCATCTCCGTATGTGCCGAACCTGTATTTTTCTTTTATAGCAACCTTATAAGCATTAAAAACCTCATCATATCCACCAAATGCAGAAACCATCATCAGAGGTATAGAAAGCGGAAGATGAAAATTTGATATCATCATATTTGGAATTTTTACCTTATAGGGAGGGAAGAGGAATTTATTTGTCCATCCATCATAAGGCTTCAGACGATTTGAGGTAGAAACCGAAGACTCCAGTGTTCTAAGTACCGTTGTTCCAACGGCACATACATTACGCTTATTATCTTTAGCTGCATTTACTTTATTTGTAGCATCTTCAGATATGTATATTTTCTCTGAATCCATCTTATGCTTTGTAAGGTCTTCAACATCTACATTATTGAAGCTTCCTAATCCCACATGCAGGGTAATCTCTGCAAAGTTAACCCCCACAATTTCCAATCTTTTCAGTAGTTCTCTGCTAAAATGCATGCCGGCAGTTGGAGCTGCCACAGCGCCTTCATGCTTTGCGTAAAGAGTCTGATATCGTTCATCATCCTCGGGTTCAACTTGTCTTTTGATAAATTTTGGCAATGGCGTTTCTCCAAGGTTATATAACGTCTTTTTAAACTCATCATATTCTCCGTCAAATAAGAATCTTAAAGTACGTCCTCTCGAAGTAGTATTATCAATAACTTCAGCTACCAGGGTTTCTCCTTTATCTTCATCTCCAAAATAGAGCTTATTCCCGATCCTTATCTTACGGGCAGGATCAACCAAAACATCCCACAACCTTTGCTCCCTGTTTAATTCCCTCAGGAGAAAGACTTCTATTTTTGCCCCGGTCTTCTCCTTATTTCCATACAATCTTGCTGGAAAAACTTTCGTGTTATTAAAAACTAAAACATCGTGCTCATTAAAATAATCCACGATATCTTTAAATGTTCTATGCTCAATTTCTCCAGTTCTTTTATTCAAGACCATTAATCTTGATTCATCACGATTTTTTGCCGGATATAAGGCAATTAATTCTTCAGGTAATTTATACTTAAATTGCGATAATTTCATTAATTCAGCGCTTTTTTTAGTTAAACAATTTGTGCTGCCTTATACGCAACATTTTGGTATTTGTTACAAACAGCTTATAATTTTTTCAAATTTATTAATGGATATTGATTGATTTACGTGATACTCTCCTATGCGAATACGTCTTAAACCTATAAGATGACCCCCTGTTCGCAGTGCCGCACCGATATCTCTCGCCAGGGATCTGATATATGTTCCTTTACTACAAGCTACCCTAATAGCGATCACGGGATGATAATATTCTAAAAGTTCAATCTCATCTATCCTTACAGTCACAGGGTTCATTTTTATTTCCTCGCCCTGGCGAGCTGCCTCATAGGCTCTTCTTCCCTTAATATTTTTTGCTGAATATACAGGGGGAATTTGCTCTGATTCACCTTTAAAGCTTTCAAGAACCTCCTTCAGTTTTGACTTTTCTATTCTGTTTTTTAACGAATAAACATGGTCAAACATTGTCTCTAAATCATAAGATGGGGTAGTTTTACCTATTTCTATTGATGCAATATATTCTTTATCATTTTGATGCAAAGAACTAAGACGTTTTGTGCTTTTCCCGGTTCCCAGCAACATTAAGCCATGGGCTAATGGATCCAGGGTTCCTGCATGTCCTACCTTAATATTTCGTTTTTCCCCGGTTTTCTGGCGGTAGCGAAAAGCAATCTGGTTTCTTATCTTCTTTACAACATCAAAGGAAGTCCAGAATAAAGGTTTATCAATAAGCAAGATTTTACCTGCAATTAATTCATCCAAGCTATTTATATCTGATGAGGGGTCTTTTTCAATCATATATCATTCTCTACTAACCAAATACTAAAGCAATCATACCTATTGCCACACAATAAAATGCAAAATACAGCCACTTACCCTGGCTAATAATCTTGATCATCCACTTACACGCAAATAAACCAGATATAAAAGCAGCAATAAAACCAACAAGAAGTGGTATAAGCCTGCTCTGTATCTCCATACTTGCTTCAAAATCTGCCAAATCAAGGATATTTGCTCCTATAATTGGTATTAATACCATAAGAAAAGAAAAACGGGTAACCTCTTCCCTTTTCCCCCCTAAAAGTAAACCAGTAGAAATAGTAGCACCTGAACGGGAAATACCTGGAAATACAGCTAAGGCCTGGGAAATACCTATGAGAAAAGCAGAGGCATACGTAATCTTTTTATTCGCAGGATTATAAAAATGAGAAAACGTCAGCAGAGCTGCTGTAATTAGTAACATTGCACCAACGAATTGCAAATTCCCGGTATAAAAAGATTCTACCCTTTCCTTGAAAAAAAGTCCCACTATAAGAACCGGAATCATAGAGATGAAAATTTTCAACACATATAATGTGGAATCATTTAGACGGAAAGTCAGACTTCTACTGATAATCTGAAAAATATCTTTCCAGAAAACCACAATAATACTGAAAACTGTTGCACCATGCACAACAACAGTAAAAAGCATGCTTTGTTCTACTTCCGTACCCAGCAAAACTTTGCCAATTTCAAGATGTCCGCTGCTGCTAATAGGTAAAAATTCAGTAAGACCCTGGAGTATTCCAAGGATTAATGCTTCCAACCATGTCATAATAAAAGTGCTTTATCAGCTTATTCTTCTCTTTTTTTAGGTTTCTTCATAATAGCATAAATTACTAAAGCAAAACCACTAAGTACAATGATTGGAGCAAGTGTAATTCTTCTAAAACTAAAAATCTCCGGGTTAAATTGATCAGGACTTTCTGCATTGCCTCCTGCCATAAGAACAAAACCTATAACAATAATTAACACAGCGATAATAAGCAACCGGTAGTTTTCTTTTTCAAAAGCAAATAATTTTTCTTTTTGTTTATGGGTCTTCTTTGTCATATTACAGGTTTTTATATTTTGAACTTTAATAATATAATTTGTCTATTTTAATATAAAGGTATTTATTTACAGCAAAAAATGTTGATATCAAACTAATAAACAAACCTACTAATAAAACTGCACCAAAAAGGGGTGCTATTACTTCAATATCCTGCAAAGTTATAATATTATCGAATTCCTGCTGGAAAAAATATATAACTGCACTTAACATAAGCATTGCTATGATTGATGCGTAAACTCCCTGCATTATTCCATGGAAAAGAAATGGTCGTCTTATAAATCCGCGCGTAGCACCAACCAACTGCATTGTATTTATAATAAATCGCTTTGAATAAATTGAAAGACGAATAGTATTATTTATCAGGGCAATAGCAACTAAAAATAAAAATCCGCTGAATGCTATAATAAAAAGTCCTATTTTTTGAATATTCTGGTTTACAAGCTGTACTAAAGATTTCTGGTAAAAGACTTCTTTTATGTGATCATATTTTTTAAGATCATTCTTAACAACCTCCAGGCTATCGGGATTGGCATACCTTGCATTCAGGTGCACATCTATAGAAGCCAGCAGGGGATTATAACCAAGAAAATCAATAAAATCTTCTCCCAATTCTTTTTTCAACTCTTCTGCAGCTTCTTTTTTCGTAACATATTCCGTTGATTTAACATATTCCGAAGCATCAAGTACTTTCTGCAAACGCTTAATCTCAACTTCCTTCACTCCTTCCTTCAGAATAATCGAAAATCCAATATTTTCTTTTACATAATCAGACAATATTTTAGCATTGAAAACCAACAAACCCAAAACCCCCAGGAGAAATAAAACAAGTGATATGGTAACTACCGAAGTTAAGAAAGAACTTCTCAGGCGTCTTTTGGTTATTTTTGCTTCTTTAGTTGCCATACAGATTAATAAATATTTTACGAAGATAAGAATAAAATTCTACTTGAAATATCTTATGAAACTGTTAATTTTGTCTAAAAAACTTGGAAGGAACAGTATATAAATCTACCGGCAGTTGGTATTACGTTAAAGGCAAAGAAGGGGAGACCTGGCCATGTAAAATTAAAGGTTCATTTCGAACGCATGGAGCCAGAACTACAAATCCTGTGGCGGTGGGAGATAAAGTAGAATTCAGGATTATCCCGGGAGGTTACAATGAGGGGCTGATATATAAATTACATGAGAGGAATAATTACATTATCAGAAAAGCCACAAAACTCTCCAAAGAAAGTCACATAATTGCTTCTAATATCGATCAGGCTATCGTCATGGCTTCGCTGGCTTATCCTGAAACTTATACCCTTTTTATAGACCGGTTTTTAGTTACTACAGAAGCCTATAGTGTACCCGCAAAAATAATCTTCAATAAGATTGATTTGTATGATGAAAAAACCCATATACGACTTAACGAGTTAATGGGAAGATACACTGAAATTGGTTATGAATGTTTGAATATTTCAGCAACCAATGGTGATAACATTGAAAAAGTTAAGCAGCTTCTCAAAGATAAAAGAAGCGTACTGGCAGGAAATTCAGGGGTAGGAAAATCTACCCTGATTAATAAACTGGTTCCGGAATTGAATTTAAAAATAAAAGATGTCTCCTCTTACCATAAAACAGGAAAACACGCTACTACCTTTGCCGAAATGATAGAACTTCCGTTTGGAGGGGAAATTATAGATACCCCGGGCATAAGAGGTTTTGGGTTAGTAGATTTTTACAAAGAAGAAATCTACCATTATTTCCCTGAAATTTTTGAAGCTGCCGGTGAATGTAAATTCCATAATTGCCTTCATAAACAGGAACCGGGATGTAATGTAATAAAACAGGTTGAAGAAGGAAAAATTAGTGAAGACAGGTATCATAATTATCTTAGGATTTTACTGGATAATGATGAAAAATATCGTTGATTAAAAAAAATTTTACACCCATCATCCAAAGCAGTATGTTAATCAAATAATTGCCTGATTGATACAATTGTATTCAATAAATTCCGTCCTTTGTATTAGAAGAGGATACGCTAACTACATAATAACAATTTATACCAGGTGGTAGATACTGTAAATCATAAGCGCCGCAGGAAGACCCTGAGAATTCTGCTGGCTGAAGATGAAGATATATACCAGCAAATTATAAAAAATTTTGCTGAGTCTCTTGGTTTACATATTACCATTGTAGGTGATGGGAAAAATTGCATTCTTGAAGCAGGGAACCACTATTATGATATAATACTCATGGACATTGAAATGCCAAAGAAGAATGGTCTGGAGGTAACGAGAGAACTTCGTAAAAAAGGTATAAAAATTCCCATAATAGCAGTAACAGCAAATACATGGAAAGAAGACAAAATACGATCCATACAGTCAGGAATGAATGATTTTCTTCCTAAACCTCTAAGTAAAAAGAACCTTGAAAAGACCATACTCTATTGGTCAGAGCAAAGTATAGCCAAAAGCTGACTACTCTAATGAACAGTTATGAGATTAACTCTATCTTATTTGTGTCTGTAAGTTAAGGATTATAATATTTTATCCTTTATGAAACCAATACTCCCAGAGAGTATCATTTGAATAAATTGTCAAAAAAGGAAAAAAGAAAACGCCCTTTTGCTTGGGTTCTAAAAGGGCGTTTCTTGAATAATAAAAGCTCTTCAGCTATCATTGTTAGATTTCAAACTTAATGCCTTGAGCCAAAGGCAAATCAGTACCATAATTGATGGTAGTGGTTTGTCGTCTCATATATGCTTTCCATGCATCAGAACCGGATTCACGGCCTCCCCCGGTATCTTTTTCACCACCAAATGCTCCACCAATTTCAGCGCCTGAAGTACCAACGTTTACATTAGCGATTCCACAATCAGAGCCTGCATGAGAAAGGAACTTCTCCGCTTCTCTTACGTTAAGCGTAAATATACAAGATGAAAGACCTTGTGGAACATCATTATGTAATTTCAAGGCTTCATTAAAATCGCGGTATTTAATCAAATACAAAATAGGTGCAAAAGTTTCTTCCTGGACAATTTCATAATGATTTTCAGCTTCTACAATGGCCGGTGTAACATAAGTTCCGGCATCATATTCACCACCGCTGAGGACTTCGCCACCAAATATTATCTTGCCTCCTTCTTCTTTTGCCTTTTTAAGAGCTTCTGTAAAAACTTCCACAGCGCCCTTGTCAATCAAAGGCCCCATTATATTGTCAGGATTTAAAGGATTTCCAATTTTCTGAGCCACCTGTTTATAGGCATTCAGGAGGCGTTTTTTAACATCTTCATATATACTTTCATGGACAATCACTCTTCTTGTTGTTGTACATCTTTGTCCGGCTGTTCCCACTGCACCAAAAACAATTGTAGGAATAGCCATGTCAATATCTCCATGTTGAGAAAGGATCATTGCATTATTTCCTCCAAGCTCCAGGATAGATTTTCCCAATCTCTTGCCTACTCTCTCAGCAACTCTTCTTCCTACAGCAGTTGAACCAGTTACGGAAATCAATGGCACACGTTTGTCATCCACCATATTATCTCCAATATCAGCTGACTTTCCAATACAAACATTAAAAACACCCTCAGGAACATTATTGTTTTTTAACACTTTAGCAACTATATTCTGAACAGCCACAGCGGTTAATGGTGTTTTAGAGCTTGGTTTCCAAATCACCACATCTCCAGCAACAGCAGCAATCATTGTATTCCATGCATAAACGGCAACAGGAAAATTAAATGCAGTAACCACTCCAACCACACCTAAAGGATGATAATGGTCATACAATCTGTGATGCGGCCTTTCTGACTGCATTGTGTAACCATAAAGCATTCTGGACTGACCTACGGCAAAATCAGCTATATCAATCATCTCCTGAACTTCGCCTAAGCCTTCCTGGTAGCTTTTTCCCATTTCAGTACTAACCAGCATTCCTAAATCCTCTTTAGATGCTCTTAATTCAAGGCCTATCTGTCTTACAATTTCTCCACGATCAGGAGCAGGCATGTCCCGCCATTCGATAAATGCTTCCTGGGCTTTTTGTATAACTTTTTCGTAATCTTCTTTAGTGGCATTTTTCACCTTTGCCAATTCACTTCCGTCAATAGGGGTATATGAAGTAGTTGTTCCACCACCTGGTTCAAGCCAATTTTGTCCGGTAGAAACACCAGGGTTTATATCTTCTACACCAAGACGATTAAGGATTCCCTTAATATCATACGTTTTGTCCGCCATATGTCAATAATTTTAGGGGTTAAATAAAAATAGATGTATCCCGCAAATTAATAAAAAATCAAAGAGAAAAAAAATTCGAAAATTCTTAAGGAATGCATCAAAAAACAGGGTGCTTCTTCGTTGGATTATAATACATAAAAATTTTGTACATCAAAAAAAATGCTATAATTTTGAAGTCTCTGAAATGGTGCATTTAAATAATGCCTGAATGGCGGAATTGGTAGACGCGCTGGTCTCAAAAACCAGTGGATTTTTTCCGTGCCGGTTCGACTCCGGCTTCAGGCACAACTTGAAGAGGCTTTCTAAAAAGTTCTTATGAAACTAAATCTGAAAATCAAGCTTTGACCCTGACCTTAAAGGAAGGCTTGATTTTCAGCAAGTTCACCCGGCAGCTGCCGGGCAAGGGGCAAAAAGTTGCTGAAAATCTTGTTTTTTTCTTTTCAGACAGCTTCTTTTTTTATACCACAAATAAAAGCTATGGATAAATCGGCATCTCTACATCCCTACAAAGAAAAACAGGAGCTCTTTGACCGAAGATACATAGAAATGGCAAAGATTTGGGCCAAAAATTCGTATTGTGAAAGACGTAAAGTAGGCGCATTGATTGTCAAAGAAAAAATGATTATCTCCGACGGTTACAATGGAACACCTTCAGGCTTCGAAAATATTTGCGAAGACGAAAACAATCAAACAAAACCTTATGTTTTACATGCTGAAGCCAATGCTATAACAAAGGTTGCAAAATCAAACAATAGTAGTGAAAACGCTACGTTATATGTAACAACATCTCCGTGTTTAGAATGCGCTAAACTTATTATCCAATCCGGAATAAAAAGGGTGGTTTTCACGGAGAAAAAAAGTACAAATGATGGAATACCACTTCTGGAAAGAGCGGGTATTGAAGTAGCACAAATAACTTTATAAAAACCAATGATCTCGTAAACACCCATAATATGAAAATTCAAAAAGAAAAAATAACCATATATGGTCCAATAATTCTGGCAATAGTCTTAATTGGAGGAATATATCTTGGAAGCCTGCTTGGCAGTAATAATAATCAATCGTCCAGTAATGGCTATTACAAACCAGATAAAATAAGCCGAGTTCTGAATTATGTCAAGGCCAATTACGTTGATACAGTAGATGAAAGTAAACTTGTCGAAGCAGCTATACCGACAATATTAGAAGAACTGGATCCCCACTCACAGTATATCCCAGCTGAAGATCTTCAAGGTGTAAGCGAACCTCTGGAAGGAAACTTTGAAGGAATTGGCATACAGTTTAATATGCAGAAAGATACAATAATTGTTGTTAGTACAATCAGTGGAGGACCTTCTGAAGTGGTAGGGATACAGCCAGGCGACAGGATCATTAAAGTAAACGATACTACAGTTGCCGGAGTTGATATGCCAAGCTCAAAGGTTGTAGGTATGCTGAAAGGAGAAAGAGGAACGGAAGTTAATGTTTCCGTAAAAAGAAACAATCATGATAGCTTATTGGACTTCACAATAACCAGAGACGAAATACCCCTTTATAGCGTGGATATTTCATATATGATCGATGATAGTACAGGATACATAAAAGTCAACAGGTTTGCTAAAACTACACATGAAGAATTCGTAAAAGGCCTGAAAAAACTAAAAGAGCAATCTGCAAAAAAAGTAATTGTTGATTTGAGAAACAATAATGGCGGCTACATGACTGCTGCCACAAATATTGCCGATCAATTTCTTAAGGATGGAGAACTAATTGTATATACTGAAGGCCGGGCTACCCCAAAAGAAGAAACACATGCGACATCAAAAGGTATTGGACATGACCTCGAAGTAGCAATTCTAATTGACGAATGGTCTGCATCAGCAAGCGAAATTCTGGCTGGAGCTATACAAGACAATGACCGGGGGATTATAGTAGGAAGAAGATCTTTTGGTAAAGGACTTGTGCAAGAGCAAACAATTTTACCTGACGGATCAGCCTTAAGATTGACTGTTGCAAGGTATCATACACCTACAGGGCGATCAATTCAAAAACCATATAAAAATGGACAGGATAATTATTACAATGATTTAAACAAAAGATTTGAGGAAGGAGAATTTTTTAGTGCGGACAGCATCGAGATGGCTGATTCTTTGAAGTACACAACCCCTAAAGGTGATATTGTTTATGGGGGGGGTGGAATAATGCCTGACTTTTTTGTTCCTGTGGATACTACTTATCATTCTGATTTTTACAGCGAGGTAACCAGAAGGGGTTTGATATATCAATTTTCATTTAATTATGCAGACAGCCACAGGCAAACTCTCAATCAATACGAAAATGTTTCTGAACTGGAAAAATTTCTGGATTCACAAAATATTTACAAACAATTTGTTCAATTTGCAGAAAACAATAACATCAATCCTGATAAAACATCTGGAATAGAAAAATCTAAAAAAGTTATCCTAACGACAGTAAAAGCAAATATTGCAAGAAACATAATGAATGATGAAGGATATTATCCCATTCTCAATAATATAGACAATACACTTCAGAAAGCTTCAGAATTATTACAGAAGGGTGAAACCAGCTAAGAATATGTTGGTTTTACCCCTTTCTTTTCTTCCATATAAGGGCTGCAGCACCCAGCAATGCACCGTCAGACTCATTTAATTCAGACAGTGAAAGCTTTACCTTATTTTTATATTGCTGGAAGATATTTTCCTCCATATATTTTTTTGCCGGATCAAGAATAAGTCTCCCTGATTTTGCCAATCCCCCATAAAGAAAGACATGACTTGGACTGGTTGTTGCTACAAAATCAGCAAGTTTCATCCCCAGGTATCGGCCTGTAATATCAAATGCTTTTAGTGCTATTTCATCCTCATTCAAAGCTGCATGATAAACTCTCTCTGAGGTCAAATCTTTTATAGTTACATCCCGTAATTCACTTGAAATAGTATATTCAGACAGAAGCTCCAGCGCTGTTCTTCTTATCCCTTGTGCAGAAACATACGTCTCAAGACATCCACGTCTTCCACAGCCACATACACGTCCGGAATTCATATTAACAAAAGTATGCCCGAGTTCGCCGGCATATGAATCATGACCATATACTAAATCTCCGTTGACTACAATTCCACTTCCAAGACCAGTACCAAGAGTCAGGACAATAAAATCTTTTAATCCCCTGGCCCCTCCATAGAGCAGTTCAGCAAGAGCTGCGGCATTTGCATCATTAGTAAGAGCAACCGGAACATTAAAATTTTCTTTGAAAAGGTCTGCCAGGGGAACGATTCCTTTCCACTGTAAATTAGCCGCGTTTTCGATTATCCCTTTAAAAAAATTTCCATTAGGAGCTCCAACACCTATTCCACATAGTGAATTTGTCAGGTCATGTTTCTTAAGTGCCTCCTGTATTTTTTTACTGATATGATCAACATATTCTTCCGCTGTAAGGAATTTCGGGGTAGGGGCTTCTCCTGTTTCGATGATATTCCCGTTCCTGTCAACCACGCCAAAAACACTATTGGTTCCTCCAATATCTAAACCTATGGCAACGTCTTTATTCATGAGTTTCTAATTTAAAGATTTATGATAGCTCAACATTAACCAATCCTTGATTCCTATGCAGGATTTAATCATGTAATTTCTTTTTATTTTTCTTCTTAATTGTATTTAAAAATTATTTTCTGCAAAATTATATATAGCCTTAAAAGCCTTTTCTCTCTCTTCAACAAACCCCAAGTGCCCTGAGTGCTCTAAGGTAACTAATTTCCCATTTTCTGGCAAAACTATTTGAGAAATAATCTTATCGTAGTCAATATATTTATCCCATTTGCCTGCAATGAGCAAAAAAGGTTTCATAGATTGTTTTAACAACTCATATCTCCCGGGTCGCTGCATCATACCATTTAAGTTAGCAATAATACCTTCACCGGGAATTTGCAGTGCCTTCTGTTTCATTTTATCAACCTTATCAACGAATTTAGGAAGGTTGAAATCAGCAAATAATTTAGGAATATTTGTACTGATAATCTTTTCTTTCTGTCCCTCAAGGACTAAATCAATCTCTCTTTTCCGGTTCGATTTCACCTCCTCCGTGTCTGCAAAAGGATGAGAATGGAATAAGGACAAACCTCTCAAGAATTCAGGATACTTTTCAAGAAAAGCTAATGCAACGTACCCCCCCAGGGAGTGACCAATTAAAAAGCAGCTCTTGTAGCCTTCAGACTCAAGAACATGTTTTACGGCATCAGCCATAAACTCCATTGAATGAGTATCTCCATAAACATCGGATTTGCCATGTCCTGGTAAATCCAACCTGATTACACTAAAATATTGGGACAGTTGTATTGCCATTTCATCCCAAACCTCCATGGTTTCCAGATAACCATGCAGTAAGGCAACAGGAGTTCCTTCTCCTTCAATCTGATACGCTATCCGCTTCTCATTAAAATTTAAAGTTTTCATAGGTTTTTCTTTATTATTTAAAGACCAGCACTGTATCCGTAACGCAATTTTTAACGGATAAAAAGAATTTTTTCTATATGTGTTTTACTTCCATCCTCATTTGTCATGAAAACCAGGTAAACACCTGTATTTACTTTTCTTCCATTCAATGTTTTACCATCCCAGGTTGCTTGACCTCCTTCAGCTACGGTCTCATAAACCAGATTTCCGTTAACGTCAGTAATTTTAACGTTAACTCCTTGTACCAAACCCGTTATAGTTATAACCCCATCGTAACCAGGTTTTACAGGATTTGGAAACACATAAGCTTCACTAAAATCTTTTTTTCCTTCTGAAGCATCAGTGCGAAAAGATTGAATACCCTTTGAGCTCCCTGTAAAAAGCTCACCGCTTGATTCTTTCATTGCAAGTGTATTTACTTCATTGGAAAGCAAGGGGCTATTTTCTTCTGTATAGTGGGATAACATTTTCTTCCCATCTTCAGAAAACAATTTAATTCCAGATCGATATGTTGCAAACCACTTGCGATTTCCCGGATCGACTAATATGTCTTTAACCGTATTATCCCTTAGCAAATACTGGGTGGTGTTATCCTCAGTTATTCTTATTCTATTGGGCTGAAAAATATCATTTTCAAAAAAACCATAAATATCGTTTACTACGGCAATCCCTTCATCCGTTGCAAACCATATATTGTTGTTTTTATCTTCCACCAGGGCAGTAATATTGTCTGCATATAAGTTTTCGTTGTGATCCCTTGGAGTCATAACTCTTACCCTGTCGTCATCAATGTCGTCCGGAGTACCATTAAAGTCCACAACAAATAACTGGGGGAGATTATCAAAATACCCCCAGAGGTAACCATTTTCTGCCCACACAATGTCTGCAATTTCTTTACCTTGTAACTGATCATATTCCAATGTCAGCCACTCATCATCCTTTGTTTTTAAAACCAGTGGATGGGTAGCCCCATAATTCACCATTAAAACATTACCTTCATCATCAGCAGCCAGTGAAGATACCTGTACCCTTTCACCAGTATTAATCAGCGGACTGTTTTCGGAATTATAGATTTCTTTTAACTCATAATTTTCAAATTTCAACAGCCCACCACCAAATGAACTAACATACATAATATCCTTATGCTGTTTATCCACTTCAACATCCATGAAATCTGAATATTGCTCTAACTTATAATTCTTCCATTCCCCTTCAGAAAAACGATAAAAAATGCCCGGATTATCCAGTTGTTCATTCTGATCATCTTTCCCGCCGGAAGTAACCAGAATCTCATCATTAAATGCTTTCATCTTAAAAACTTCATCTGATAAGGGGCTATTTCTTGATATACTTTCATATTGACCAGAGGACGAGTTTCGAACCAAACTGTTTTCATTATCTCCAATCCACAAACTATTATCTAAGTCCATATACAAGCTTAACGGATTAGTTTCGCCAAATGGATAGTCAGTAATAGTATTCACTTGTGAAAAATTTTCTGAATATTGAATAACCCTGTCATCATAAGCTATAAATAAAGATGCGGAATTACTGTATATATCTTTGACCTTTCCTGTGTTATCTGTCAACAATGAATAATCATTATTTTCGTCAATAATATATACATTATCCTCCGCTCCATCACCTACCTGGCTGGCGATCAGAAAACCATTAAAAATTTCGGTATTCTTGAATTCATTCATATATCCCGGTAGATCGGTTATTCTGTTCCAATTAGAAGGATTAATTAACGCAGAATTCCGGTCGGCATAAAAAACACCCTTTTCAGTTGCCGCATAAATATTCTTGTCATCTGCTGATAAATCATGAACAGCAAGAGAAGTCCCTTCTTCCGGATAGAAAATGTTCCTGAATTTTTTTGATGAAGGAATGAACTCAATTATACCAAACCCGGTGGCTATCAATATTTTATCATCAAAAAACATAAATTGATTAATGGCTTTATCGTCTTGAAAAAGATTATCCTTTATTTCCGGGAAATTTTGTATAGAATTGTTATCTTTTATATCCACATTCCCATTTTCATAACCTATCATAAGCCACTCCAGTTCAGGAACAAACTCCAGACTGGAAATATCAACATCATTAAGTCCATTTTTTTTATTTAATGTTGAAACGCTTTTATTTGGAATATGGTAGACAAGTATACCGGCATCGGAAGCGCCAAACACCTTATTTTCAGAACCTGTTACTTCATGAATAGCATGATAAGATAAATGCATAGTCCACTCTCCGACGCTATTCTGCGCTTGAAGACCAGATGCAGATAAAAGCAGAAGCAAAAAGAAAACGAGGAGAGATCTTTTCTCTGCAGAAAAACACCGGTAGAAAGTAAAACAGGTCAAAATTAAAGGTGGGTGATAGTTTCCCATATGTTTATTTTTAAGTATTAAAAGGTCATATGAAACGTACATTGTAAAATAAATGTTTCGTCAATTAATCCAGTAAAACGGGTGATGTATTAACGATGTTTCTAACTTGTAAATTGTTTTTTAAGAAAGGATGTAAGTTTATTCATTGCTCTGCTCCTGTGACTAATCTGATTTTTCAGCCTTAATGGCATCTCTGCAAAAGTTATATCATATCCATCAGGAATAAAAACAGGATCATACCCAAACCCACTTTCTCCTTTTTTTGTATGGATTATTTTCCCATTTACGATACCCTCAAAAAAATATTGTTCTCCGCCTAAAACCAACGCAATTAAGGTTCTAAAGTGTGCTTTTCTGTTGCTTTTTCCCTCAAGTTCCTTTAAAAGCTTCTGAATATTTGCTTCAGAATTTTTTTCTTCTCCTGCATATCGAGCAGAATATACACCCGGTTTCCCATTAAGAGCATCAACTTCCAGTCCAGTATCATCAGCAAAACAATTCATTCCTGTAATTTCATAAATATATTCGGCTTTCTGTATTGCATTTTCTTCAAGGGTATTTTTATCTTCAGGTATATCACCTATATATCCAACATCTTCAAGGCTTAATATGTTAAAAGACTCATCTAATAAGTCTTGAATTTCCTTTTTTTTATGCGGATTATTTGTAGCAAATAATAACTCCATGGGTAAATAATATTATAACATTTGCCAAAACTAAAAAAAACCGATTAAATATTAAGGGGATAAAATATTATAATTAAAACTACTGGTTGATCTGTTTATGATTCTCACATATACATAAACTACGCAATCGCCTTATTAACAGCATTTTATTG
>JBKGZD010000047.1:0-16128 GCA_046545795.1 Bacteroidales bacterium
TAAAATTTAAGGATGAATAACCAATAACCTCCTAACAGTTAAAGTTTTTCTTTCTCATGAATGCGCTTATTGACAGGTATTATAGCCACCGTAGCCATTAACGAGTTGTTATTGGTATTGTTTAATTTTCACCCCACAGTCACAGTGGTAGATATTAAGCGAGCGCTGCTATATCAGTGCAGCGCTCGTTATATTATTCAGGCTAACGTTTTATTCGGCCTTATCGGCACTTTCTGTAGGCATTTTTCTGTCTACTTTTTTTATTAATCCCTGTAGAACTTTGCCAGGTCCAACCTCAACAAATGACTGAGCGCCATCTTTAATCATATTTTCCACTGTTTGTGTCCACCTAACCGGAGAAGTCAATTGCTTCACCAGGTTTTCTTTAATCTTCGTGGGATTATCAGATGCTTCTGCGCTTACATTTTGATAAACCGGACAACTGGGTTGATTGAAAGAAGTTGAGTTAATAGCCTCTTCTAATTCTTTCCTTGCAGGTTCCATAAGCGGTGAATGAAAAGCTCCTCCTACTTTCAGCTTTATAGCTCTTTTAGCACCTTTTTCCTGCAGTATTTCAATTGCTTTATCAATACCACTTACAGACCCGGAGATAACAATTTGCCCCGGACTATTATAATTAGCAGGAACAACTACCTCGTCAATGTTCTTGCATGCTTCTTCAACCTGTTCATCTTTCAAGCCCATTACAGCTGCCATTGTTGAAGGTTCTGCTTCACAAGCCTTTTGCATAGCCAAAGCCCTTTTATAAACAAGACTTAGACCATCTTCAAAATTCAGGGCACCATTGGCCACTAATGCAGAGAACTCCCCTAATGAATGTCCGGCTACCATATCAGGCTTGAAACCTTCAATAGTTTTAGACAGAATAACAGAATGCAAAAAAATAGCCGGTTGTGTAACTTTCGTCTGCTTCAGATCTTCATCTGTTCCTTCGAACATAATATCTGTTATCCTAAAACCTAAAATTTCATTCGCTTTTTCAAAATACTCTTTACCAAGTTGGGTATTATCATATAAATTTTTCCCCATTCCAACATACTGGGCTCCCTGTCCGGGAAAAACATAAGCTTTCATAGGCAATTGTTTTTTTGTTTTTAAAGTCGGCGAAGTTATATATTTTTCTTTTACAAGCAAATGTTCTTAAATCAATGTAGCTGTGCACCTATCAGATGCGTAAACTCATCCCTTGTCCTTGTGTCTTTAAGGAATGTACCTGTAAAAGCAGAAGTTGTTGTCACAGAATTTTGTTTTTGTACTCCCCTCATCTGCATACACATGTGATGTGCTTCAATGACTACAGCCACGCCAAGTGGATTTAAGGTTTCCTGTATACAATCCCGGATTTGCATTGTTAGGCGTTCCTGAACCTGTAGTCTTCTTGCATAAGCTTCAACAACATGAGCTATTTTACTTAGTCCGGTTATATATTTATCTGGAATATATCCAACATGAGCCTTACCATAAAACGGTATCATATGATGTTCGCACAAAGAATAAAGTTCAATATCTTTTACAATTACCATCTCACGATAATCTTCCCTGAACATAGCTGAACGGATGATTTCATGCGGATCTATACTGTTTCCTTTATTAAGAAATTGTATCGATTTAGCAACTCTTATTGGTGTATCAGTCAATCCTTCGCGGTCAACATCTTCACCCAGCAGTTTCAAAATTTCTTTATAGTGTTCTGCCAGTTTGTTCGTTTTTTCATCATCCCAGATATCCCTTCTCGAATATCCACTGTCTTTTAAAATTCCAAAACCATTATTTATTTCTTCCATAAATCATTTATTTACCATAAAATTCTACATAATTATTCTCAGTTTCGTCAATCCGTACCTTATACAACTGCACTCCCAAAACCCGGAGTGGACCTTCAAGCTGCTCCCATACTGCAACAGCGAGATTTTCTGTGGATGCAAGGCGACCCTTCATAAAATCAACTTCTGTATTCATATTCTTATGATCAATCTTGTCAATAACGTATTCACGGATAATTTTGCTCAGTTCCTTTATGTTAACCACAAATCCTGTTTGAGGTTTTATCTCTCCTTTCACGGTAACGTATAGTTCGTAATTATGGCCATGCCATTGAGGATTAGAACATGGGCCGAATGCATTATAATTTTCCGAATCATCCCATTCTTCCCTGTAAAGACGATGGGCAGCACAGAATCGTTCACGCCTTGTCAAATAAGATTCCATAATAAACAAAATTTAGCGATACAAATTTACTGATTGTTCATTAAACTAACTCAAAAATAGTAAGAATGTTTGCATTAGACTGAAGAAAGACAATTTAAAATTTATGATTGCGAATAACCGAAAATCACCTATCTGGTTCAAGTTTTTACTGTGGAATGAATCATGTCTAACAATTTGTGAGTTACTGTTAAAATATAATAACTTTCTTCTCTTACAATCAAAGGTTTTTGATTGTTTGTGCTGATGTTCTCTGCAAACTGAATTAAATCTTCAATGGTTTTTTCCTTATTATCTGTCCGTTTATATTCGTTTTTTTCAATTGCCTCTCCTTCCCAGGATGCTATTGTAGCATAATTATTTTTAAAATCAATTTCAATAGCTTCGGACTCCTGATAAGCTTGCAGTATAACTTTTTCAACATCAGTAATTTGTGTTACAAAACATTCAGCAGTTCTTCCATTATCAAATATTAAATTCAGATTAAAGGATAAAGCCGTATCAAAGTCATTGGAGGTTTTATTATAGTATATTTTTTTAATACCTGATTTTACCAGTTCCCGGGTAATAGTAACAAAATTAAAAATATGATTTTTTAATTCATTTTCCTTATTGTCAAAAATGTTGAATTTTATTATAACAGGGTTAAGACTCTTGCGAAGTGCCGTATATATTTGTTTTTGGAGAATTTCCTGGCTAAACTTTATATGGCTGTTTGTTTCATTTGCTAAATGAAAAAGCCTTTCAAATTCTTCTAAGGTGAGGCAAAAAGGTGACTCAAAAAACAAATGCCTGCTTTCTTTAATTGCATACTGGCATATGTCATATGAGCCTTCACTATTGCTAATGTAGAGAATATCTGACTCATCCATTAATTCTTCAGGGGTGTGAATTGTAAGTGAATTGTTTTTGAGAGATATTTCATGTGAGCTATAAATACCTGTCAATGACAATTTATTGTCATTTTGTATTTTATCAATGATTCTGCCGGTATGTTTATTATATCCTATAAATCCAATTTTCATTTTTCCTGTTATTTTATTTAGTACTTATAATTTACTTGTACTGCATCATTCAACTAACATACAAAACAATAGTATCATTTCTTAAATTAATAATACAAGGTAATACAAACTTAATGTATATTTATAAGTTGTGCGTCTTTTCTCTCTGTAAGTTATTAACTTATTCTGTTAATAATTATATTTCCTAAGAAAATCATTTATTTTTTACATGTTTGTTTCGCAGAAAAAAAACTCCCTGTTTGGGGGGTAATATTGTTCTGGTTATCTTTGTTAAAATTTATGGAAAAAATGGATGATACCTACAGACATAAAGGTTTAAGGAAGAAACTTGTACAGACACTACGAAGAAAAGGCATCAATAATGAAGAGGTTTTAAAAGCTTTTGAAAAAGTACCCCGCCATTTCTTTATGGAAAGTGGTTTTATTGAATTTGCATATAAAGACCAGGCCTTTCCTATCGGAAATGGTCAAACAATATCACAACCTTATACTGTGGCTGTACAAACAGAATTACTAAATCCTCAAAAGCATGATAAAATATTGGAAATTGGAACCGGCTCAGGATACCAGGCAGCAATCTTATGCGAAATAGGAGCTAATGTCTTTTCTATAGAGCGTCATCGAGACTTATATCTAAAAGCAAAGTCTGTTTTAAACGAAATGGGATATCAACCGTATTTATTTTATGGAGATGGATTTGAAGGAGTTCCAAGATATGCACCTTATGATAAAATCCTTATAACAGCTGCTGCCGGTGAAATTCCTGATAAATTGTTTGAACAGCTTAAGGTGGAAGGTAAGATGGTACTGCCATTAGGGGGAAACATGGGTCAGGAAATGACAGTGATAACAAAAACAGATGAAAACAGCTATGAAGAAGACCATTATGGTAGTTTTATTTTTGTGCCAATGGTAAAAGGTAAAAATGGTAACAACAACAAAAAAGAATAACTATGATAACAATTAAAACCTTTGTATTTAATCCTTTTCAGGAAAACACTTATGTTATATCAGATGATACTGGTAAATGTATCGTGTTAGACCCGGGATGCTATTTTGAAAATGAACAGAATGATATTAGAAATTATATAAAACAAAATAATTTAACCCCCGAAAATATCGTATATACTCATGGACATATAGACCATGTTATAGGAACAAATTTTTTGAAAAATGCATTTAGCCTTAAAGCAATAATGCATAAAGAAGATATTGAAATATTACGGAGTAGTTCTGAATTTGCCGAAAGTATAGGATTGGATATGGACCAGCCATCTGATCCGGAGTCCTATATTACAGAAAATGAAAGAATAACAATAGGAAACACCCATTTTAATGTCTATCATGCTCCAGGACATTCACCGGGGAGTATTATTTTACATAATGAAGAGGAAAAAATTCTGTTTTCGGGCGATGTACTGTTTCGAAAGGGCATTGGACGAAGTGACCTGCCAGGCGGCGACTATGACACGCTCATAAACAGCATTAAAGAAAAAATTCTTAATCTTGATGGAGATACAACTGTTTATCCAGGGCACGGAGAAACAACAACTATTTTCGGGGAAAAAAACCAAAATCCTTTTTTAGTGTAAGATTGCACCTATGAACATATAATCTTTTCTTATTGTTTTATTATTAAATGTTATGGATTGTGACAAATTTGGTTTTTTATTGTTATTGTTATTTTTATATTTACCCAAATTTGTTGCTAATACAAAAAAACAGAAACTATGGCTATTGAGAAATTTGTAGACAGACACATTGGTCCAAGAGATGAAGACCTCCCTGTAATGCTAAAAAAAGTTGGAGTAAAATCCTTGGATGAGCTTATAGATAAGACTATACCCAAATCAATCCAGTTGGATAAACCTCTCGAACTTGATGAGCCGATGAGTGAGCGGGAATATCTGGAGCATTTAAGAAATATTGGCTCCAAAAACAAATTGTATCGTTCCTACATAGGATTAGGCTATTATGATACGATCACCCCTTCTGTAATAATAAGAAATATCCTGGAAAATCCTGGCTGGTATACATCGTATACGCCATATCAGGCAGAAATATCTCAAGGCAGACTGGAAGCGTTGATTAACTTTCAGTCAGTTGTCATGGAACTCACTGGAATGGAGCTTGCCAATGCTTCATTACTGGATGAGGCTTCTGCAGCCGCTGAAGCAATGATTATGATGGCTAACCTCAGAAAGCGTTCAGCTATTAAAAAAGGAGCAAATAAATTTTTTGTTGACCAAAATACATTTCCACAAACTTTAGAAGTATTAAAGACCAGGGCGGAACCCCTTGGAATTGAATTAATTATCGATGATTATAAAAAGTTTGATTTTGACGAAACTGTTTTTGGTCTTATTGTGCAATACCCTGCTGGTGATGGTAAAATAGAAGATTACAAAGATTTTGTTAATAAGGCACATGAAAATGGTACCATGGCAGCAGTTGCTGCTGATATTATGAGCCTTGCTATTTTAACTCCTCCGGGCGAATGGGGCGCTGATATCGTATTCGGTTCTACCCAGCGTTTTGGTGTTCCAATGGGGTATGGAGGACCTCATGCTGCCTATTTTGCTACAAAAGAAGAATATAAAAGGAAAGTACCTGGCCGGATAATTGGTGTCTCAAAAGATGCGCAAGGAAATTATGCATTGAGAATGGCACTCCAGGTAAGAGAGCAGCATATCAAGAGAGAAAGGGCTACTTCAAATATCTGTACTGCACAGGCTTTATTGGCAAACATGGCTGGAATGTATGCTGTATATCACGGGCCGGAAGGGTTGAAACGTATTGCTAATCATATCCATTCTGCCGCAGGTGTATTGAATGAAAAACTTAAAGAACTTGGTCTGCAACAAGAAAATGAAAACTATTTCGATACATTGAAAATTAAACTTCCTGAAGGAATTAAGGCAGAAAAAGTTAAGAACATTGCCCTTGAAAATAAAATCAATTTCAATTATATCGATGATTCTACCATTGGAATAAGTACAGATGAAAAGATTAATGAAAAAGAGATTAATACAATTCTTTCTGTTTTTTCCCGGGCACTGGATAAGGACCCATCAGAAATTAAAGAAATCCCGGAAAAAAGGTATTTTGATGACTCATTTTCAAGGACAAGTGAATTTCTTAAAATGGACCTGTTTAATCGCTACCATTCCGAAACGGAAATGATGCGATACATTAAAAAACTGGAGAGAAAGGACTATTCTTTAGCCCATTCAATGATTTCACTGGGCTCATGTACCATGAAACTAAATGCAGCAACTGAACTATTTTCACTGAGCTGGCCTGAGTTTATGGGACTTCATCCTTATGTTCCCAAAGACCAGGCAGAAGGATATATGGAACTCATTAATGGATTGGAAGAGCAATTAAAAGCAATTACAGGATTTTCTGCTATTTCATTCCAGCCAAACTCAGGAGCTGCAGGTGAACATACAGGCTTAATGACGATAAGAGCTTATCATAAAGACCATGGGGAAGAGCACAGAAATGTGGTATTGATTCCTTCTTCAGCTCATGGCACTAATCCTGCAAGTGGTGTAATGGCGGGTATGAAGGTTGTAGTTGTAGACTGTGACGATAATGGAAACATTTCTATGGATGACCTTAAAGAAAAAGCCGAGGCTCATAAAGATAATCTTGCTGCCTTTATGGTGACTTATCCTTCTACCCATGGGGTTTTTGAGAGTAAGATAAAAGAAATGAATGAAATCGTACATAAAAATGGTGGCCTGGTATATTTCGATGGTGCGAACATGAATGCCCAACTGGGATTAACAAATCCTGTTGTTACAGGTGCCGATGTTGGTCACCTTAACCTGCATAAAACTTTTGCTATTCCACACGGAGGTGGAGGTCCGGGAATGGGGCCAATCGGTGCCAACGATAAACTGGCTCCTTATCTGCCAAAACATCCTTTCTTTGAAACCGGAGGAGAAAAAGGATTTGGTCCGGTTACTGCAGCTCCATTCGGCAGTCCAAGTATATTACCTATTTCGTATGGTTTTATCAAAATGTTAGGTCATGAAGGCCTAAAGAAAGTGGCTGAAGTTTCAATTTTAAACGCTAACTATATAAAAGCTTCGTTGGAAGATACTTATGGAATTGTTTATTCTGGCGAAACCGGAATGGTTGGACACGAGATGATTCTTGAGTGCAGACAGTTTAAATCGATTGCCGAAATTACAGAAGCAGATATTGCTAAGCGTCTTATGGATTATGGTTTCCATGCTCCTACCCTATCTTTCCCGGTACACGGAACATTGATGGTAGAACCAACAGAAAGTGAAACACTGGAAGAGCTGGATAGATTTATTGAAGCTATGTTGTCTATTTATGATGAAATCATGGAGATAAAAGAAGGTAAGACAGATGCAGAAAACAATGTTTTGAGAAATGCACCGCATACAGCGGAAGTCGTTACCTCAGATGAATGGGACAGGCCTTATTCAAGGAAAAAAGCAGCATATCCTTTGCCCTGGATTAAAGATAAAAAATTCTTCCCTGATGTCAGTAGAATTGACGATGGGTATGGAGACAGAAACCTGATGTGTACCTGTGCCCCCGTACAGGAATATCGTGAAAGTCTGTTTTCTTTTAAAGAAGTAGAAGAATAAAAATACTCCAAATAAATTACAGTAAGAAGGCTTTGAATTAATGTTCAAGGCCTTCTTTTGTATTGTCAGACATTGCATCTTCAATAGCCAATGTGAAAACCTCGGTTAAAGTTTTTCCCATAGCTTCAATTTGTTGAGGAACAATACTTGCAGCACTCATTCCCGGTATAGTATTTACCTCCATAAAATAAAGCTGTTCATGGCTGTATATATAATCAATCCTTACAATTCCCCGGCAATCAAACAAATCATAAATTCGTGAAGATAAGGCTTTTACTTCGGCTTCCAGTGATTCCGGTATGCGTGATGGTGTGATCTCATCAGCCATTCCCTTGGTATATTTTGCCTCATAATCAAAAAACTCATTTTTGGGAACTATTTCTGTTGATGGAAAAATCAATTCTTCCTCTTTAGTCTTTATTAAGCCGCAGGTCAACTCCGTTCCTTCCAGGAATTCTTCCGCAAGTACCTGATTATCTTCTTCAAATGCCTTATTGACTGCCCTATCGAACTCTTCTTTCTGTGTTACTTTTGTAATACCAAAACTTGAACCCGCACGATTAGGCTTAACGAAACAGGGCAATCCAATGTCCTCAATTATTATGTCAGCATTGTAGGATTGGTTTTTCTCTATAATATGATATTTAGAAACAGGGATATTAAATTTTGTAATGTATCGTTTACTGAATATCTTATTGAAAGTCAATGATGAAGAAAGTACGCCACATGTGGTATAAGGAATATGAAGCGTTTCAAAATAGCCCTGTAAAAGTCCATTTTCTCCCGGGGTACCATGTATTATTATAAATGCGCAGTCAAATTTGATTGTTTTATTGTTTATTTTGCAGCTAAAATCATTTTTATCAATCTCTATTGATTGTCCATTGAATTGCAATGTCCAACTGTTTCCTTTTATAACAACCAGGTAAATATTGTATCGATTGGTATCCAGGCTATCTTTTATCGTCCTGGCACTATTCATTGAAACAGGAAACTCAGATGAATTCCCCCCTGCCAGGATTGCTATATTTTTCTTCATGTTTCTGTTTTTAAACGATTTGAATTGCAGATCCTCTAACTATTCACTTCTATAAAATTATTTATTGTAAACAATTATTTTCCCGCATTAAAAAGTTTTCAGCCAAAGGTAAAATATTGTGGTGATTATTACAATCAATATGCTCTTGAAATCACTTTAAAGGGAGGGATTATCGATGGAACCGGGAGCTTATTCTTTATTCCTGCTTGCAATATAATCTCTCCATTTCTGAATCACTGTTTCCATATCCGGTGGCAGTTCTGTATTGAAATGTAATTTTTCTCCCGTAACAGGATGTATAAACCCTAAAGTTTTAGCATGAAGTGCTTGTCGGGGTAAAATTTTAAAACAATTATTGACAAATTGTCTGTATTTATTAAATATAGTGCCTTTCAGTATTTTGTCTCCTCCGTATTCTTCATCATTAAACAAGGGATGACCTGCATATTTTAAATGCACCCGAATCTGATGTGTCCTGCCTGTTTCTAATCTGCATTTCAAAAGAGATACATATCCAAAACCTTCAATCACCTCATAATGTGTAACTGCATGCTTTCCATGAGACCCGTCAGGAAAAACCTGCATAACTTTTCGGTTTTTTAAACTTCTTCCTATATTTCCGGTAATTGTTCCTGATTTCTCTTGTAGGCTACCCCATGCCAAAGCTAAATACTCTCTATGTGTCGCTTTCTCATAAAATTGTTTAGCAAGATGATCAAGAGCTGTTTGTGTTTTAGCTATAACAAGCAGTCCTGATGTGTTTTTATCAATACGGTGCACAAGTCCTGGCCGTTGTTCTCCATCTTTTATTTGTGGAAGGTCTTTCAAATGATGAAGCAAAGCATTAATCAGCGTACCCCTGTAGTGCCCGTAAGCCGGATGCACAACCATTCCAGCCTTTTTGTTTACAACAATAACATCTTCATCTTCATAAACTATATCAAGAGGTATATCCTCAGGCACCAATTCAATTTCCCTGGGAGGATAAGACATTACAATTGATACAACATCTCCGGCTTTAACTTTATAGTTGGATTTAACCGGTTTTTCATTTATAAGGATGTTGCCTGATTCTGCTGCATTCTGAATTTTATTACGTGAAATATCCATTTTGTTGGATAGAAATTTATCTATCCGCAAGGGTGATTGTCCGTCGTCTGCAACAAAACGATAATGCTCATATAAATCGGAATTCCCATTATATTCCTTTTCTTCACTCATCTTATTTTTATCGTATGATTAGCTTTTTTACTATTTCATTGTTAGTGCTGTTGTTTTGAACTTTAAGCATATATAAACCAGAAGACAAATCGTTTATGTTAATATTTCCTTCTATATTTTCTTTCCGCTTCAGTAAACTGCCCTGCATGTTATAAATTTCTAATGAGTAGTTATAGTTTTCACCTCCCTCCACTTCTATGTTTATGTAGTCTTGTGCAGGATTAGGATATATAATTACATCTTTTTGATCTTGATTGGGCTTATCAATTTGAGTAATGTCATCATCCTCCCCTGTATAGGGTATGTGTTTCCCAAAAACCGGCCGCATCATTAACGAACCGTTTATACCAGACTGTATCCAGTCTCCATCAAGGTTATAGAATAGCTTGTTTTTATTATTACGGTTTACATCAAATCCTATATTCAGCATATGCGTTGTATATTTTTCATAGCCAATATAAAAAGTTCCAGGTTCTAAAAATAATTTTTCTTTCAGGGGATAATTAATGAATTTATTCAGACTATCCGAATATTCAGGTCTGGTGCTGTTTTGAGAATAGATTAAATCACCGGGGGTGCCGTTATCATCATCCCATACATGGATAGTAAAAGATTGCTGATTTATCGAGTCAAGAGTCTGGTTAAAGTAGATCTGAATTGCCTGTAAACTATCCGCCTTGTAATTATCAAATTTATATGCAACCCATGCATTTTCACTGCCTTGGCCTGTTATACCATAACCGTTTTCTGCAGTACCATCATCATATGCATAGTAATTGAAGAATTTTTGATTGTACCTCAGTGTATCGTTCCATCGGTAGGGTGCCCTTTCACTTATCGTATCAGTAATAAGATAGCTCTTGATTTCGAACATAGCAGAGTCGTTGTCATTCGGAGGGAAGATATAATCTATATTTCGTGGATAAGTTTCCTGGTGATAAGGAGGTATATCATCACCCCCTCCTCCAGTAAAGTATGCAGTGGGTGCATCCCCCATTCTGTCAATTATTTCAAACTCCCTTGAATCGATGTTAATTGTTTTATCCCCTATATTTTGATAAGTGATTTCAATGTAACCTTTCATTTCATAATCTACTGCCTCTGAAAAGTGATTCCATGGTATGGATTCATAATTGTTAAGTAGTGGCAGAATTGGTTTTTTGAAAGCAATATCATTAATAGTTGTATCATTATGCGAACGATTTTTATCCATTCTCACAAAATCAATATGCCATTGATCTACATTCCCAGCTTTACTTGGTATTGATTTTGATGGAGTAGTGCTTGCATAATTATGAAAACGGAATTGAAATCCCTTCCGTAGGTATTCGTCTTTTATAACAGGAATGAGTGTTTGGATAAAATTTTCATGACCCGTAGAATCTGTATGGTGTGTGATTTGTGTGTTGTTAACCTTGTTAAATTCTGTAAGCGTTGACTCTTCTTCATCAAAAGAAGCCCCCCATACTGTTTCCCATTGGTTCTCTTCTACATTCAGAAATTGTACAATCAAACTGTCTCCGGGTTCAGGTATATCTCCAAAGCCACCAGGTTGGAAATAAAAACTCAGATATATACTGTCTTCCGCTGGATAATCCAAGTTTAGTGGTCTGGATGTAAGATAATCGGCTTCAAAACTATGATTGTTAGACGTACCATGAAGACTCCCTTGATGATCAATTCCATCCAGCGTAACAACACCTATAGATATTGAATTTTTGGGATATTGGTAATTCATGAAGGCATCCTGGTCGGTCCAGTAATTTGGGTCTGGATACCCTACTGATTTAGCAAAATCTTCTATAAAAGGGAGTTCTAATGTATCTTGATTTTTTTGGCTTTTTAAGTTTTGCTCACTGAAATGTTTGTGATACGTAGTATTAACCAAAACCTCCTGTGCATCCAGAGTTTTTAGGAGTAATACAATGAATATCCATATGCAAACAAGGCTATAGCGAATCACTTTCATTTAGCAAATTTTTGATCGAAGTTGTATCCCGGTCTGGCATTTTTGTGGAATCTACAGTTAACCACAGGTCAATAGAACTACCCAGCCTAATTTGCTGATTTCTTTTATATGGAGGATATTGTCTCCACACTACAGCCGAACTACTATCATCCTGATTTTCCACAGTAGTATCATATTTTACAACACCAGTGTTAAATGCTAATTCATGAATTTTATTTTCAGCCTCTTTGAATTTTAATCCTTTCAAATCAGGTAACCTGGCTTTTTTATTGCTTGCGCCCTTCCCCAGTACAAGTGTTATTTCCGTGTTTTTAGGAATCTTTGTACCAGGCTCAATTTCCTCGCCTTCATACTTCTGCTCTAATACATTATTTACAGCAATATCAGGAACGTGATCAAGTTTCCCTATTTTTAAACCAGAATTATTTAAAATTGCTTTTGCTTGCCTGTGTGAAACACCCACCACATTGGGCATTTGAATTATCTCCGGTTCTGAAGCATTCATAATCAGAAATATCGTTCTATCTTTTTTTACATGAAAACCTGCTTCGGGATTTTGTTTTGCTACTGTCCCTCCAGGCCAGTCATCCTGAAAGATGGAGTCGGTAACCTCAACATGTAAATTATGATTTTCTGCAACCTTTTGGGCTTCTTCAAAAGTTAGTTTTGCAAAATTTGGAACTGCAATTGAATCACCATGATGCGTGTAAACATCAAGAACAATAAATGCCGTAGACATTAAAATAGTAATTCCAATTATTGCAAGGACAATATGTTTTAAGAAATCATTTGACAAAAGAAATCGTAATAAATTCATTCTTTTAGTTTTCTAAGTTATGATAAAATAAACGCTATGGCAAAGATAAAATTATGTTTATAAATCAAAAATTATATAACACATGAGAGAGGTTTTCCTTATTAAATCATCTGTATACATAAACCATTCAATCATCTTATGTCCTTTACTGAAAAATCTCCACACAACTTTGTAGATTGTATTAAAAAATGACAAGCCCCTAAAGCTTTACAGTGAAAGTTTTAAATTAAAAGTATTATCCGAATTAGAGAATGGAGAAAAAACTAAAGCAGAATTTGTTAATGATTTATAAAATAGGAACGGGGCGACTTTATATGGCTGGATAAAAAAATAAGCAAAAAGCATTAAAGACTTTTCACTTATTTGTTTATTTAAACACATCAAAAATTATTTTCCAGACATACTATCCGATACGGACAACCTATTTCTTCCTTTTGCCCTTCTCCTGGACAGAACTTTCCTCCCGTTCTTTGATTTCATTCTTTCTCTGAAACCATGCTTATTTTTTCTTTTTCTGTTGGATGGTTGAAATGTTCTTTTCATCACATAATATTTTTACAGATCATCAAATTTTATTTGGTCTGCAAAAATAATCTTTTTTTTAAATACACAAAAGATTATGTTTGCATTTTTGCTTCGATTTATCGATGTATCAGCTTAGATTCTTTGTGTCTTCTATGAAAAGGGGAGATATAGAATTTTTTTAGTTTGGAAAAACTCTTCCTGAAAATACTGATCAAGGGGAATTATTTTAATCTTGTCTTTGAATGGTTCTATTTCATTATCAATATTACCACCTTTCAGATATATGATACCGTTTGCAACCTTATTTTGGTTATTGTCTTTAATATTATTCGAAACCCAGTTTACAAATACCGGAAATTTTTTAACTGCCCTGCTAACTACAAAATCATGTTTTTCTGTATACTTTTCTACCCTAACCTGTAATGTGTGAATATTTTTTAGATCAAACTCTTCCTTAATTGCTTCTATAACCTTTATTTTTTTTTTGATTGAATCAATTAAGAAAAACTCACATTCCGGAAATAAAAGAGCCAGGGGTATTCCCGGGAAGCCCCCACCCGTTCCTACATCTAATATGCTAGTACCTTCACTGAAACTTATAAATTTTGCTACACCCATCGAATGGAGTACATGGTGTTTATAAAAATTTTCAAAATCTTTCCTTGAGATAACATTAATTTTCTCATTCCAATATTTGTAGGCGTTAAAAAGCTTGCTTAAAATCTCAATCTGATTATCAGTGAGTTCAGGGAAGTACCTTTTTATTAACTCCATTAATAAGGGCTATTTTAAGTGGTGATTTTTATTTTTCAGGATATTAAATAATAATTCACGTGCCCTGAATAATTGGGCTTTAACAGTTCCCAAAGGCAGATTTAGTTGCTGAGCTATTTCTTCATAGGAGTATTCTTTAAAATATCTCAATTCTATCAAATTTCTGTACCTTGGTTTTAATTTATGTATAACACTTCGCATTAGGTCAACTTTCTGATTTTTAATCATATCTTCTTCGGGATCCAAAGAGTGAGATTGCAATGTTGGAGGGGTAATCTCATTTCCATCTTCGTTCGAATGGTCAATTGACACTAAATTGGCTTTCTTTTTCCGGATAAAATCAATACAGTTGTTTGTTGCAATTTTAAAAAGCCAGGTACTGAATGCGTAATTAGGAGTATATTGTTCAATATTTTTAAATGCTTTTCCAAATGCTTCTATAGTTAAATCTTCAGCATCGTTTTTATTATTGACCATTTTCAGAAGCATATAATAAATGGCGTCCTTGTATCTGTCCATTAATTCTGCATAGGCCTGCTCGTCTCCACCTATTGCAAGTTTTACCAACTTATAATCGTATTTGGCTTTTTCTGATAAGTTGGGGTTTAGTTCCATTTATTATTCCTTGTACTAATTTTATTTAAAATAATTCCCATAAAATTAAAAAAAGGTAACCAAATATCATAAAACAATGTAACTATTAATAAATATTTTTCGTTTAAACGTTTCGTAATTTTTTGGTAAATAATCAATTGTATTAGGTGACGTACTAAGAATAATCCTATTATATAAGGGTGGAATTTTGTAAATAATATTAATGATAATACAAAAAAAACATAGAACAATACCCGGCTAAATATCTCAAGCCCCAAACGAAATTTTGTTGTCCCTTTATAGAATCCGGCTGTAGTAAGGTGCCGTCTTTTTTGTTTTAACCAATCATTCCAGTTTTTTTCAGGTTCTGACCGGATAATGGCATTTGGGCTTAACTCTGTTTTTGTATTGTTTTTATTTGCAGTTTGATTAATAAATATATCATCGTCTCCGGATTCAACATGATAGTGGCCGGCAAAACCTTTGTTGGCGAAAAACAGTGACTTTCTATATGCCAGGTTTCTTCCAACTCCCATATAAGGAAATCCTGCAAGGGCGTATGAAAAATATTGGAGGGCTATTGATACTGTATCAAATCGGATAAGAGAATTTAATAAAGTCGGATAGTGTTTATATCCACCATAACCCAGAACAATGGATGTGTCTTTGTCGAAATTTTTCATCATTTCTTTTATCCAGTGTTTGGTTTCGGGAAAACAATCAGCATCCGTGAATAAAAGATACTCGTGTTTTGCAGCTTTAATTCCAATTGTTAATGCAAGCTTTTTCCCGTGGGTGAATTTTTCATCTTTTTTAATTTCTGTAGTTCGTAAATTCGGATATTGCTGCGCGATTTTTTTTAATACAATATCACTATTATCTGTGGATGAATCATTGACAACAATTACTTCAAAATCAGGATACTCTTGCTCAAGTATTAATGGGAGGTTTTTTTCCAAATTAGCCTCTTCATCTCTGGCGCAAATAATAACTGAGACAGGAGGGTAGGATTTAGGGAAAGACCCGTCTTTATAAAAAATGATTCTACTATATATCCCCAAATAATAAATCATCTGGATGATAAAACAAATGGCAAATCCCAAAGGGATAAGCCATAAAGGATTGTCTATAAGTACATCTATTATATTCACATTTATTATAATTAGGAGCAAATTAACAAGCAATTTTATGAAAGTTTTTTCTTTTGGACAAATATTGTTTTGCTCCCATATACATAAACGCTATTATTGTACTGATTGATAGGATGTTAATAGCGTGAAAATTCAACAGTTTTAGTTCATAGTTAC
>JBKGZD010000048.1:0-16116 GCA_046545795.1 Bacteroidales bacterium
ATTTTCCATAATTTTAATTTTTAATATATTAGTTTGAAAATATAATTTATAGTTACACCACCAGCATTAACGAAAAACATGTATTTTAATATTGTAGCTCCATTTTTTAGATTTAAAAGTATATGTATAAACAGAAAGATGAACATGGTAATTAACGGGAGCAGAGGTGGGTAGATTTTTATGCTTTCCCAAAGGTTTCCTTTCAGTAATTCAATAAATGAATTTTGTAATCCACATCCTGGGCATTCAAAGCCAAAATATTGCTTGTAAATACACGGTTGAAGATGGTTTTCTATCCAGTTAATGAATTGTTCCCACATGCATTTTTAAATTAATGAAATTGCAATTTAGGGAAATTTCATGTATAGAGCAATTATGCTTCTAATTTTTCTTTCGCTACAGTTTTTCCGGGAGAAACCATGGTTCAGAAATCTGCCATATTTCTTATTTTAAACTCATTTATAGTCAATTAAGATAGGTCCCTGAATTAACCTTACTTATAATAGAAAAGCATGGAAACATAGTCTACGACTTCACTTGAAGGAATTACATCCCCTGAATTTCCTTTTTTCAGTATTGTAATTTCCGGTTTTTCCGTTACAAGTTTTGAATATTCCATTAAAGCCATAATTGGCCCATATCCGCATACAGAGATTCTGTCTTTTTTTATTATCGTTTCAACATCTCTCGTATTCAATGAGAGGATTGTATCTATTACCTTTTGATCAAGCTTTGCTCCTGTATTTGGGTGTACAAAATGCGAAAAATCCGAAGAAGCAATTATGAGGGTTTTTTTGTTTAATTGCTCTTGTGCTTTTTTTAGTTCTTTTGCCACTTTCTGTGCATGTTCGAATTTTTGATTCATAATTGTAATAGGAAGAATCTTAAATTCATCATTAAAAAAATGTTGTCCCAGGGGTAACATGACTTCTCCGCTGTGCTCTCTTTCTTGTTCAATCTCTGATTGAGGAAGATTGATTTCATTTGCCAGCTCTTTGTCAATTTCTGTCCGGCCTAATGGAGTTTCCCAGTAATCATTTCCGTCTATTGCTATTTCATGACCCATTCCTGAATGACTTGGGTTTATTATGACTATGGTCTCAAACTGAGTTGCCGCAAATTTTGCAATCGCGAAAAAATGTACTGCCTGGTATGCAGAGAACATATATCCTGCATGGGGAACAACACCACCAATCAGGTTATACTGAGCAAGGTCGAAATTGATGGAATCTTTTTCTTTGCCATAAACTTCTTCAATCAGGGAACTTAACTCTTCCTTTTCTCCTGGATAAAATTGGCCTGCAACTACTGGTTTCCTAATTTTCATATGGTTATTTTTTGATTCATAGTTAATTAACCTGTTATAGCCTACCTAATGAATACTTTATTTCCACATTTTATACATTTCCCTTCTTCATCGATACCTTGAGGTTCTGTGTTATATCCTCTACGTGAAACAAGAAAAGCACCGCATATATCACAGAATGTATCACTCCCGCCAACAGAGGCTACATTGCCAAGGTATGTGTATGGCAATTTTTCCTTTGCCATATTGTAAAATTCCTTGAGTGTTGAAACAGGAGTTGAATCAATATCTGATTTGTAGCAGGGAAAATACCTGGAAAGATGTAACACAGTATTAGACCCTATCTCAGAGGCTATCCAGGTAATCATTTCCTGGAATTTTTCTTTATCATCATTTAAGCCCGGAATAACTAAATTGGTAATTTCCAGGAATTTTCCATTCTCATGAATATTTTTCAGTGTATTTTTTACTGGTTCTAGTTGGCCTGTGGTGTTTTTTTTGTAAAAATCTTCTGTAAATGCCTTTAAATCAACGCTAAATGCATCAATATAGTCCGTTAACTCATTGAGTGGTTCCTGGTTTATGAATCCATTTGTAACCATTACATTCTTAAGCCCGCTTTGTTTTGCTTCTTTGGCAGTGTCCAACATAAATTCAAAATAAATAGCAGGCTCATTATAAGTGTAGGCAATACCTATATTATCTTGGCGATCAGTGGCAATTTTTATGATATCCTCTATTGTGAAAGTTTGATATCTGCTTATTTCGTCAATACTGGATTGTGATATTTCCCAGTTTTGACAAAACCTGCATTTAAAATTACAGCCAAAACTTCCCACAGACAAAATTATTTCTCCTGGATGAAAATGATAGAGAGGTTTCTTTTCAATCGGATCAAAACCAATTCCTGTCACTTTCCCATAATTTTCAGTATAGAGGGTGCCTTTTACATTTTTTCTTACCTTGCATACTCCTCTTTTTCCTTCTTTTATGATGCAATTATGAGGACAAAGTAAACATTCTGTTTGCTTCTCTTCCTTCTTTCTGTAATATTTTGCCTCATGCATAGCTTTTGTTTTATTTAATTACAAAACCCTTGTAATCTTTTGTTCCGATTTCCTGTTTGTTTACTTGTTGTACATTTGCCGCAGGAGGTCCTTCATGACACCAATTAATAAATTTATTCAGTTTTTCTGGTTCTCCTTCTGCCTCAATATATACTGTTCCGTCAATTTGATTTTTTACATAGCCATTAATATTCAACTCTTCAGCTTTCCTTAGAGCACTAAATCGAAATCCAACGTTTTGTACTCTTCCTATTATAGTCAGAGTTATTGCCTGTTTCATAAGTTTATTTTTTTAAGGTCTTATGGAACTTATCATGGACGTTTCATATGGATATTTAATGTTTAGTCTCTCTATTTGTAGCGTGTTGCCGTAAAAAACTTCATTTCATAATCTGTACTGTCTTTTTTGTCTGGTATATCAAGTTTTTCTTTAGCTGCCTGTATCATTTTTTCAGGATTATCTATCTCTTCTGTGTTGGGATATACAATTGCCCTTTTATCTCCCTGGTTTTGAATAATAAGCCCATGTTTATGGGGTTTCAGTAATTCAGTGTTTTGCACCTCTTTTGGTTGTGAGAAAACGTCTACATTCACGGTAATATTATTTAAATCTTGGTCTGATAATGATTCTGCAGCTTTAACTGCATTTTCTACAATTTCATGGAAGAGATACTTTTTTTTAGCTTCCGGGGTTCCTGCACTACCTACTGAATTTCCATCAGAATCCATAATTGAAACCTTGCATCCTAATTGTAATTTCAGAGCCTGGGGAATTTCAGATTCTTGCTTGTCTAGCTTGGTTTTAGCTTTGATGTATAGTAAAATAGCATCATAAGCAATTTTTGCATAAACTGAATTAGGTTCAAACATAGTTTTTTAAATAATTCTGTTTTACAATTAATTAAATTTTTAATAATAAGCTTTGCTACTATTTATTCTCAGGTTGAGAATGCCTTTTATAGCAAACAATTTTTTTTCAATTAAAAAATACAAAATTCAAATATCAAATACAAAAATCATAAAAAAACTTTTGAATTCATTATTTTTACATTGTAATAATGATCATACGCAGGTTATTTGTCTGCTTAAGAAATAACAATGGAAATTAAAACTTTATTAGGAGAAAATGTTAAGATTTCATTGTATTCCATACGTTCTAATACATTAAGAACGCTATTGACCATTTTTATAATTGCTTTTGGTATTATGGCCCTGGTGGGAATACTTACGGCAACCGATTCAATAAAATCCTCTCTTAGCGATCAATTTACTATAATGGGAGCGAATACTTTTTCAATTACTAACCGGAAAATGATTACAACAGGCGGAGGAGAGCCATCAAACAACCCACCTGTAAAATATTCCGAGGCCATCCAATTTACCGGGGAATTTGACTTTCCGGCAAAAACTTCAATTCGTTATAATGCTTCCGGAACGGCAACAGCAAAGTATGGATCAATTAAGACAAATCCCAATATTTCTGTTACAGGGACAGATGAAAATTTTTTGGCGACATCTGGTTATAAACTTAGGGAAGGAAGAAATTTTTCTAAAAGCGAGATTATTACCAATTCACATGTAGCTATAATAGGAGGTGTTCTGGCCGATGAATTATTTAAGGACGAATCAGATCGGATAGGAAAAGTTATTAGAGTGGGTAATGGCAAGTATAAGGTTATTGGAATACTGGAAGAAAGAGGCTCTGGCTTTGGAGCCGATAGTGATAAGATTGTAGTTCTGCCAATTACAAATGTTCGTCAGTATTTTGCGCAACCTGTTATGAACTATGTTATTACAATTCTTCCTGCTGATCCTCAAATGCTGGATATTGCGATTAGTGAGGCTACTGGATTATTCAGGGCAATAAGAAACCTAAAAATAAGGGAGGAGAACAATTTTGAGGTAGAAACCAGTGATAACCTGGTGAACCTACTGCTTGAGAATTTAAGGTATGTTTCGTTGGCAGCAACGATAATAGGTATTATTACCTTATTTGGTGCTGCAGTAGGATTGATGAATATTATGCTGGTTTCTGTTACAGAACGAACCAGGGAAATTGGCATTCGTAAAGCCATTGGGGCAAAATCTATAATGATAAGGCAACAATTTTTATTTGAGTCTATTTTGATTGGCCAAATGGGTGGAATAGCTGGGATTATTCTTGGTATAATAATCGGGAACCTGGTTTCTTTGGTGATGAATACAACTTTTATTATCCCATGGTTATGGATTTTGTTGGGGATTTTACTTTGTTTTATTGTAGGTTTAATTAGTGGACTGCTGCCTGCCATGAGAGCTTCCAGGGTTGATCCTATAGTGGCTTTACGATATGAATAATTTTTATTTTATATTTGCACTATGGATAATCTTAGGATAGAGAAAACACTAAAAACCCCGGCTATTAGTTTTGATGCTAAAAGTGGAAAATTAGCAATAAAAGGACGGGCTATTGCAGAAAATCCAGAAGAATTTTTTAGTGATGTACTCCAATGGGTAAGGGATTATTTTCAAAACCCACAAACTTTTACACAGATAGATATCCAGCTTGAATATATCAACAGTGCTTCATCAAAATATTTACTGGAACTTTTAAATCTTTTACAGGAGCAGTATCAAAAGGAGGTAAAATTTGATGTAAACTGGTATTACGAAGAAGATGATGAGTCTCTTCTCGAGTTAGGAAAGCATTATCAATCTATTCTTGATTTACCTATTAAATTGATAGAGTTATACCAATAACAATTTACTTAGGATTTTCTATTATTTTTATACTCTCTGAGTTCTCTTTCGCAGTCTTCCAGTTTTTCTTTCAGTTCTTTCTCTCTTCTGGTTGATTCTTCTTGTGTTGCTTGCAATTCTTCCATGTTCTGGCGCATTTCTTCTTCTTGTGCTTTCATCTCTTCTGCTTGTTGCTGTGTCCTTTCTAATAACTCGTTTGTTTTGATGTTGATTTTCACTGATGCAAGTGTAGAGGCTATGTTTTCAGCAATTCTTTCTATAAATTCTATTTGATATTGTTCAAAATCCTTGAATGTTGCTAATTCGATTGCACCATGTACTTGTTCGTTTGTTTTTAAGGGAACTATTAACAGGCTCCTGGGGTTTGCATCGCCTAATCCGCTGGTAATGTTTATGTAGTTCTCCGGAAGTTCATTCATATATATAGTTTCTTTTTCTTGCACTGCCCTGCCTATTAATCCAACTCCAAAATCAATTTGTTTCTCCATATACTTTCTTTTATTAAATGCATAGGCAGCTTTCAGTTCAATGAATTTTTCATTTTCGTCATCGTCATTTATGATAAACAATCCTCCCTGGTTGGCACTTGTATATTTAACAAGATTCCGGATAATCTGGTAAGATAATTCCTCTATATCGTCATTATTTTCTCTTAATATTCCGGAGAATTTTGCTATTCCTTGAGAGGCCCAATGTCTTTGCTCATCTTCTTGTTTTCTTTTGGCTTCCTCTTCAGAGGCTTTTTTGAGGTTATCCCTCATTTCCAGGAGAGCATTACCTAAATCGTCTTCATCACTCAGGGGGGTAAAGCTTATATCATAATTTCCATTACCAATTTCATTAGCAAAGGTTGTAAACTTTCTAAAACTATCCACAAGGTCATTCAAAGCTGCTGAAATATCTCCAACCTCATCGTTTGTTTCTTTGAGTTTACGGGCGGGTAGAATCCCTTTGCACATATCTATTATAACTTTTTTAATCCTGTTTATTGGGCGTATAATAGTTCTTGTCAGAATAAGCGCTATTATTATAGCAATGACTGTAAGGGTTATACCTAATATGATGATAGAATTTTTAAACCTGTCGAATATATTATTCATCTGGGTTCTGGAGGCTTCTACTTTAAGCTGCATGGATTGCCTTAGTTCGCTGATATCGCTTAATATCTTATCAGTTTGATTTATAATTTCACCGTTCTCTTCTACTTTTGGGGAAATTTCAAACATTAACATAGGATCATTATAACTCTCCATGGTATTCAGAGATTCCATTATCTCTTGATGTTCTTTAAATAAAGTATCCTGAATAGAAGTAATTATTTGTTCATATTGCTCCTTTTCTTCTTTATCCCAATTTTCCGATAACTCTGCGATTTTTTCATGTAGCTCCGGTAAATCGTGGTTATGTAATTGACGTAAACGAATTTTTTCAGGTGTTTCACTTCTTTTTTCTATGAAAACCCAGTTCTTTATTAATGCTTTGGAACGATTAACTACATTATGGAGTTCATCTAAATTAGTTGTAGAAGGTACATATATTTCAGAAACCTGGTGGTTAATTAGTCTGCTTTTCTCGAGAGAATTGTCTATAATATAACTGTTTATTAGAATAGCAACAATAATGACAGTGATCCCGAGAATTAGCTTATTAGCAATTGAAAAACGCACTTTCATATTTATTTATTTAGAAATTGGTTTTGCTAATATATTAATTTTTTCCTATAGAGTTAACCCGGATAGTACATAAATTAATAAAAATATGCAATCAATGCGGGTGAATACCTATTTAGATGAATCTACATTTTCAGAAAATAAATTTTAATTTTACTCACTATATAGAAGTCCCCCGAAAAGCGGGTTGCTTTTTTCTATGGTTTATATAGACTGGGATAGATAGATATTTGATTTTCGATGTTCAATGTTTGATTCCGGTTCAACCAATTAACAATACTTATGAGTGCTTAAGCTATGTCAATGAATTGATTGGAATGTTTGTGTCTGAAAAAACTATGTGCTTGCCGTTTTTTTCATCCGTTTACGGTCATTTTCCTTCAGCAGTATTTTTCTTAATCGTATAGATTTAGGAGTTACTTCAATGTATTCATCATTTTTGATATACTCCATGGCTTCTTCAAGAGAATGTTTTACAGCCGGCTCTATAATAACTTTATCATCTGTTCCTGAAGCACGCACATTCGAAAGTTTTTTTGTTTTGGTCACATTCACTACAAGGTCATCTTGCCTTGAATTTTCTCCAATAACCTGTCCTTCATAGATCTCTTCATTCGGGTCTATAAAAAACCTGCCCCTGTCTTGCAATTTATCAAGAGAGTAAGGAATTGATGTTCCTGTTTCCATTGCTATCAATGAACCGTTACGCCTGTTTTGTATTTCTCCTTTCCAGGGTTCGTACTTATCGAACCGGTGTGTGATAATTGCCTCACCTTCCGTAGCTGTAAGTATCTGGTTAGTTAAACCAATCATTCCCCTTGCTGGTATGTTGAATTCCAGCACAATACGGTCTCCTTTTGTTTCCATGTTGGCAATCTCACCTTTCCTTTTGGAAACGGCTTCAATGACTTTTCCTGAAAATTCCTCGGGGACATGAATGGTCAGTAGTTCCATTGGTTCGTGTTTTTTACCGTCTATTTCTCTTAAGATTACTTGCGGCTGACCAAGCTGAAATTCAAATCCTTCCCTTCTCATTGTTTCCACCAGAATGGAAAGATGAAGCGTTCCTCTTCCATAGACGATAAGTTTTTCAGGTGATTCAGTTTCGATAACCTTTAATGCCAGATCTTTTTCCGTTTCCTTAAATAACCGGTCGCGGATATGACGAGAAGTTACATAAGTCCCCTCCTTACCGTAAAAGGGTGAATTGTTGATCGTAAAAAGCATACTCATGGTAGGCTCGTCTATGTTAATAGGCTTCAGAGCTTCTGGTGATTCGGTGTCCGCAATTGTATCTCCAATATCAAAACTTTCAATCCCTAATACAGCTACAATTTCTCCATTGCTTATTTCGTATTTAACTTTTTCTTTACCCAGCCCCTCAAAAATGTATAATTCTTTTATCTGTGATTTAACAATGGTTCCGTTTTTTTTCATTACAGACACCTGTTTCCCGGCCTGAATGGTTCCGCGTGTAATTCTGCCCACTGCAATCCGACCTAAATAGGAGGAATAATCAATAGAACTAATCTGCAACTGCAGGGTCCCCGGATTTAGATCAGGGGCTTTTATATAGTCAAGAATGGTATCAAGCAGATAGCTGACATCGGTGGTTGGTTCTTTCCAGTCTGGTCCCATCCAGCCTTCTTTTGATGATCCATAGACAGTAGGAAAGTTGAGTTGTTCTTCAGTGGCATCAAGACTGAACATAAGATCAAATACAGATTCCTGCACTGCTTCAGGGTTACAATTGGGTTTGTCTACCTTGTTGATTACTACAATAGGCTTTAAACCAATCTGAAGAGCTTTTTGCAGAACAAACCGCGTTTGCGGCATAGGTCCTTCGAAAGCATCTACCAGCAAGAGGACACCGTCAGCCATGTTCAGTACACGTTCTACTTCGCCTCCAAAATCTGAGTGTCCTGGAGTGTCAATAATGTTAATTTTTACATCTTTATATCGTACAGATACATTTTTTGATAATATGGTGATGCCTCTCTCTCGCTCCAGCTCGTTGGAATCCAGAATCAGATCTTCTACTTCCTGGTTTTCCCTGAACATTTTAACCTGGTGCAATATACGGTCAACCATTGTGGTTTTACCATGGTCAACATGCGCTATAATAGCTATATTTCTTATATCCTTCATTTTAAATCATTGCGTTTTAGCTTTCTCAAAAGACGTGCAAAAGTACATTTTATTTTTGGATGACAGTGATTTAATTTATTAATTTAACCCTATGTTTTCATCTTTTTGAAAAAACAGAATCAGGGTAGGTTATGTCAGTTAGAAACAAGCCATTAGGAGGGACTGAATAACCTGCGCGACAGCGGTCTTTACTTTCTATAATATCCCTGAACTGCTTGATATTTATTTTTCCTCTTCCTAAATCTATCATGGTTCCAACTATTGCTCTCACCATGTTACGTAAAAATCTGTCTGCTTGTATGGTGAATACTATCTCTTCCGTATCCTCCTGCCATGATGCATGATATATTTCACACAGATTAGTTTTTACCTGGGTGTTTTTCTTACTAAAGCTTGTAAAATCGGAATATTCATAAAGGATATTACATGCCTGATTCATAATTTCTGTATCTAAATGATAGAACAGGTAATAGCTGAACTCATTTTTGAATGGGTTTTTAATTTTTGAAATATAATATTTATATGTTCTTGATTTTGCACTGTAACGACTATGTGCTTTATCAGGTACAGGAAAAATGTCATAAATGGCAATATCTTTGGGTAAATAATTGTTTATCTTGAATAGAAAATGGTCTCTATTTTCTGTTGGCGTTTTATTTGAATCAAAATGAGCATAGAAACAGGAAGCATGAACTCCTGTATCGGTTCTTCCGGCTCCAATTACATTAATGTCTTCTCTTAAAATAGTCCCGATTGCCTTATTTATAACTTCCTGAATGGTAATGTCTTTCTCTTGTATTTGCCATCCATGATATTTGGTTCCCTTAAATGCTAGTTTGATAAAGTACCTACTCACAGTTTTTTATGCAAAATTATAAATTATAAATTATGACCTTTGAAAAATTAAAAATAAACTCATGAATTATTTTTATTTATAAGTCGTGGGTTTATGGAAACATAAATTATATATTGTATTCATTTACTGACTGTTGAAGCTTAAGTATCCTTAATTAACTTTAACTTTTATTAACATAAAAATACATTAAAATTGTTCTGAAAATTGACTTTTAAAATGGTTTTCATTTCTAAAATAAATTAGTTTAATTTGAAAAAATAAAATTTCTAAATCGGTACCATATGGAACAAACTGTTAATGTAAAAGAACTGAATGAACGTATCCGCAATGAGAGTTCATTTGTGGATATGATACAAATGGAAATGAATAAGGTTATTGTGGGGCAAAAACATCTGCTGGAAAGTTTGTTAGTAGGTTTGTTATCAGATGGACATATTTTGTTAGAAGGTGTTCCCGGGCTGGCTAAAACCCTTGCAATAAATACCCTGGCAAGCGTGATTAATGCAAAATTCAACAGAGTTCAGTTTACCCCCGACCTGTTACCGGCTGATTTACTTGGGACGATGATATACAGCCAAAAAAAAGAACAGTTTATCATAAAAAAAGGACCAATATTCACCAATTTTGTACTTGCCGATGAAATAAACCGCTCACCGGCGAAAGTACAAAGTGCCCTTCTGGAAGCTATGCAGGAAAGGCAAATAACCATAGGTGAAGAAACCTACAAACTGGAAGAACCATTTCTTGTTTTAGCTACACAAAATCCCATTGAACAGGAAGGGACCTATCCTTTGCCGGAAGCACAGGTTGACCGTTTTATGTTGAAAGTGGTGATAGATTATCCTGAGATTGAAGAGGAAAAGCTTATTGTAAGACAAAACCTGGCGAAAAAGTTTCCCAGGGCAAACCAATCATTAAATCCGCAGGATATATTGAATGCAAGAGAAGTGGTGAAGGAAGTGTACATTGATGAAAAAATAGAAAAATATATATTGGATATTGTATTTGCGACAAGATTCCCCGGGAAATATAACCTTGAAAAGTTTTCAAGCATGATAAATTATGGTGGATCCCCAAGGGCCAGTATTAACCTGGCTCTTGCATCTAAGGCTTATGCATTTATCAAGAGAAGGGGCTATGTGATTCCAGAAGACGTAAGAGCCGTTTGCTATAATGTTTTGAGACACAGACTTGGATTGAGTTATGAAGCTGAGGCTGAAAATATTACAAGTGAAGACATTATTACAGAAATTCTGGACACAATTGAAGTTCCTTAAAGGGTTCTCAATAAGGCTATATATTAATACTTTTAGAAATGAAAACATTGTTATTATGCGTATTGACATCCATGCTTTTTGTTAGTGCCTTATACGGCCAACATTTCATTGGTTTAGGCATTGATGAAATTAAAACGGAAATGCAGAAAGAAAAAAAGAACTTTTTGTTCTCTAAAGAGGTGAATACAGGAAAATATCATTTTCTGAAATTTGAAACTATTGATGAAACCCAGACAATGCTTTTTCTACTTGATGATAAAGGGAAATGCAAATTCACCAAGTTGATGTGCGATTATTCTTTACTGAAAACTTTTGAAGACTCTTTGAATAAAAATTATGAGTATCAGAAAAATATGTCATGGATTGATGAGGGAGGAGATGAGAATTACAATTATGTGATTGAATTAGAAAAGAAAGATTGGTTTTTCACTATTAAAACTACAAGAAAGAAAAAATAGCTATTGTGGAAACTGCTGAATTGCTTAAAAAAGTCAGAAAAATTGAGATAAAAACCCGCGGTTTGTCAAGAAATATCTTCGCGGGGGAATATCATAGTGCTTTTAAAGGAAGAGGTATGTCTTTCAGCGAAGTCAGAGAGTATCAGTATGGTGACGATATACGTAATATTGACTGGAATGTAACGGCTCGTTTTAACCATCCTTATGTAAAAATTTATGAGGAAGAACGAGAATTGACAGTGATGTTGCTGGTAGATGTCAGTCAATCACGGGTTTTTGGTACTCAGCAACAATTGAAGAAAAATTTGATTACTGAAATATCTGCAGTTTTATCTTTCTCGGCTATTGAAAACAATGATAAAATCGGCGTTATAATGTTTAGTGATAAGGTTGAGAAATTTATTCCCCCGAAAAAAGGCCGTAAGCATATTCTAAGAATAATCAGGGAATTAATTGAATTCAACCCTGATTCACCAGGAACAGATATTGCAGGGGTTCTTAAATATATTACCAATGCTATAAAAAAACGCTGTACCGCTTTCCTGTTGTCAGACTTTCTTGACCAGGATGCGGAAAATAACAAATTGAATTATGAAGAAGCCTTAAGAATCGCAAATAACAAACATGATTTAATCGGATTACAAATTTATGATAAACGAGAAACAGAGCTTCCCCCAGTTGGGATTATTAACGTTCAGGATGCAGAAACCGGGGAAACACTCTGGGTGGATTCATCTAATAGCTCTGTAAGAAATGCATATAAACATTGGTGGAATAACACCAATAATCTGATAAAAACAACATTTTCACAGGCGGGCGTAGATTATGAAACTATTGCAACCAACCAGGATTACGTAAAACCCTTGGTAAATCTTTTCAAAAGAAGATAGAGGTGATGAGTATGAAAATTAGATCTAAAACACTACAGATAACAATTTTATTGATTATTTTTTCTTTCCTGTCAAAAGGAACCTTGCTTGGACAAAGCATTGAGGTCCAAACAAAACTTGACACTAATGAAATATTAATTGGAGATCAAATCTATTTCTATCTTACTGCTGTTCAAGATAAAGATGTTAATCTCTTTGGTTTGAATGTTTCAGATAAATTACCGGAGGAAATTGAAGTAATTGATGCTGAGGTTCCGGATACTATATCTTTGGAAGATGGTCGATACCAGGTTACCCGAAAATACTTGGTTACTAGTTTTGATAGTGGCCGTGTTCATATTCCGGAGATGGATTTTCCATACGAAACAGAAAATACTAAAGATACCATAACATCTCCTCCGTCAGATTTGATGGTCAATACCGTGGCCATTGATACTACGGAAACAATTTTTGACATTAAAAAGCCTTTTGGAGCTCCTTTATCTTTCCGGGAGATTTTGCCTTACCTGGGTGTCTTTATAGCTTTAGTAATTTTAGGTTTGCTGGTTTGGTATTACCTGAAGTATTTGAAAAAGAAGAAAGCTCAGCAAGAGTTTAAAAAACCTGAAGAACCAGCTCATGTTATTGCCTTTCGGGAACTCGATAAATTGAAAGAAGAAAAATTGTGGCAAAAGGATAAAATTAAACTTTATTATACAAAATTGGCAGACATTTTACGGTATTATCTGTGGCTACGATATGATATCAAAACATTGGAGCGAACTACACTGGAAATATTGACTTCTTTGAAAGCAAGCGGGTTTGAAGATGAAAGATTATATAACATGCTGGCTGATATTTTACGTCAGGCAGATCTTGTAAAATTTGCAAAGTGGATGCCTACACCTGATGAAAATGAACAATGCCTGAAGGATGCATACGAATTTGTGGATCAAACAAAACTGGAAAAATCCGATATTGCTGAAAATGAGAATAAGAGTAACGGTAATGGAGAGAAAACTGAAAATTTGTAATAGTAGTAGATTGGTTTAATCTATTACAAAAAATGACTAAAATACAGATTATTAGTAAAAAAATGAATAATTAAAAACTTTAAATGAGTTTGTTTAATTTAGATACTTTTAAGAACCCGGAGTTGTTAGTTTTACTGGTTTTGATTATTCCAGTTGTAATATGGTATTATAAGAAGAACAGGAAAACAGTGGCAACATTACAGGTTTCCACTGTCAATGGGTTTAAAACGGTTAAACATTCTTTGAAATATTATCTTAAACATTTCCTTTTTGGGACCAGGATTATTGCTGTTGCTTTATTAATTATTGCACTGGCTCGCCCACAATCATCTGAGAGTTGGCAGGATGTTACAACAGAAGGAATTGATATTGTTATCGCTTCGGATATATCGAGTAGTATGCTTGCCAAAGATTTTAAGCCCAACAGGCTGGAAGCCTCTAAAGATATTGCTATTGATTTTATTTCAGACAGGCCTGAAGATCGAATTGGTTTGGTGGTTTTTGCTGGTGAAAGTTTTACTCAATGCCCTTTAACAACAGACCATTCAGTGCTTATTAATCTTTTTCGTGATGTGAATGAAGGCATGGTTGAAGATGGAACCGCTATAGGAATGGGACTGGCTACCTCAATCAACCGCCTCAAAGATAGCGATGCTGAGAGCAAGGTAGTCGTGTTGCTTACAGATGGTGTTAATAACAGGGGGAGTATTGCTCCTGTAACTGCAGCAGGAATTGCTGAAACATTCGATGTGAGGGTTTATACTATTGGTGTTGGCAGCAAGGGAGAGGCTCCTTATCCTGTTGAAACGCCATTTGGCATGCAATACAGAAATATGGAGGTGGAAATTGATGAAGATGTTTTGAAGGAAATTGCAGGACAAACCGGAGGAAAATATTTTAGAGCTACTGATGATCAGAAATTAAGAAGTATTTATGAGGAAATTGATCAGATGGAGAAATCAAAGATTGAAGTGCAGGAGTTTAGTGAAAAGAAGGAAGAATTTTTCATTTTTACATTAATTGCTGGTTTATTGTTGCTATTTGAAGTTATTATGAGAACAACATTTTTAAGAAGTATTCCTTAAAAAAATGAAATGAAAAATGTTTAGATTCGGAAATGTAGAAATATTGTATGCATTGGTTATAATCCCGGTGTTAATTCTGCTTTTTCTTTTGGCTCGATATCTTAAAAAAAAGGACTTGAAAAAATTCGGGGAAATTACTGTTATTTCACAGCTAATGCCCCTGGTTTCCAAAACACGTCCGGTTTTGAAATTTATTTTTTTAATTGTAGCATTAACATCGATCATATTTGCATTAGCAGATCCACAGTTTGGCTCTAAATTAGAAACCGTGGAAAGAAAGGGAGTAGAGATTATTATAGCCCTGGATGTTTCAAACAGTATGCTTGCGGAAGATATTAAGCCCAATCGCCTGGAAAGAGCAAAACGTTCCATATCAAAAATGATTGGCCAACTACATAATGATAAAATAGGTTTGATCGTTTTTGCTGGTGATGCTTATGTTCAGGTTCCGGTAACAACAGATTACTCTGCTGTAAAAATGTTTTTATCAACCATAGACACTGATATTGTTCCAAGGCAGGGAACTGCCATTGGTTCAGCAATTAATTCAGCGGTAAGGTCGTTTGATTCAGAAAGTGAGTTGGAGAAAGCATTAATTATTATCTCAGATGGTGAAGATCATGAAGGAGATGCTATTAATGCGGCAAAAGCAGCAGGAGAAGAAGATATATTGATTCATACAATCGGTATGGCAAGTGGCCAAGGGGGACCAATTCCGGTTAAAAAATCAGGTGGACAGGTGCAGTATCAGAAAGACCAGGAAGGAAACACGGTAATCAGTAAACTGGACGAAACAATGCTCAAAAAAATCGCAGCTTCTGGAAAAGGAACTTATGTGAGAGCAAGCAATTCGCGTACAGGATTGAACAAAATTTATGATGAAATTGGAGAAATGACTCAGAAGGAAATAGAATCAAAGCAATATACCGATTATGAGCATAGATTTCAGTATCTTATCGGTATCGCATTGTTTTTTATTTTTCTGGATTTGTTGATTCTTGAGAGAAAAAACAGACGTTTAGCTAAATATAATGTTTTTAAAATTAAAGAATAATTATGTGGAGGAAATTTGGGATCTTGTTTTTTATCAATTTAATAACTGTGTTAGGATTTTCTCAGTCAGAACGAAAACATATTCGACAGGGTAATGATGACTTTACAGAGAAGAATTTTGTCAACTCCGAGGTTGCTTATAGAAGAGCTGTTGAAGAAAATCCTGAATCATTTGAAGCCCTTTTTAATATTGGGGATGCACTGTATAAACAAGAAAAATATCAAGAAGCTGCAAAACAGTTTAGCGAGCTGGTAGATGATGATCTTGACAAAGATAAAGCGGCAAAAGTTTACCATAATTTGGGAAATTCCTTATTAAATGCGGGGAAGATAAAAGAAAGTATAGAGGCATATAAAAAAGCGCTGAAAAATAACCCCGGAGATATAGAGACGAAACATAATTTAACACATGCTTTAAAAAAGCTTAAACAGCAAGAACAGGAAGACCAGCAAGACCAGCAAGACCAGCAAGACCAAAAGGATAAGAATCAGCAGCAAGATAAACAAGATAAGGAAGATGATAGGGAGGATCAAGAGGATCAAGAGGATCAAGA
>JBKGZD010000049.1:0-15963 GCA_046545795.1 Bacteroidales bacterium
TGATGATCCGGACACATCAGCAATCCTGGATATCCATTCAGATAATAAAGGGGTGCTTTTTCCGCAAATAGACAATCCCGAAAAACTGGATAAGAAAGATGGATTGTTCTATTACAATAAAACAGGATTATAGAAATAAGCAATAAGCAACAAAAAATGAGAAACAAAAACACCTATTGGTTCAAGTTAATATTTTTATTTACGGTAATCTTAGCAGGTTCAAACTTCTTTACAAATGCTCAGCCGTGTCTCCCCGGCTGGACGTACCGTATGGAGATTGATGTTGAAAATTCAGGAGAGGCTGTTACCAATTATCAGAAAAATCTGATTATAAATACATCCGACCTGGTAGCAGATGGAAAAATACAGCCGGAGGGAGGTGATATACGGTTTATCGATGAAAATGACAACCTGCTCTCCTACTGGATTCAACCCGGCACTTTTAATACAAATCAGACCATAATCTGGGTCAAGCTGAAAGAAGTACCCGAGGGTTCTTCAAACATTTACATGTATTATGGCAACTCCGATGCAGTTGGGGGAACTTCAGGGGAAGCAACATTCACTTTTTTTGATGATTTTTCAGGTGGACTCGGGAAATGGACTAATAGCGCAGGTAACGCATATATTTCGAATAATAAACTGCATCTGGAAGCTAAAAATGAATCAAATAATGAAGGCTTTATAAAAACCAATCAGGCAATTGGCTCTCAGCCGTTAATAACAAGCATTTACATTTCAGACATCCAGGGAGACAATCCAAAACAAGCAGGAATTGCACAAGTTGATGACACGAACAATGGGTATGCAATCAATTCTTATAAATCAGAAGATGGAGAACAGATGTATATTTCCGGCATCAGCAACAGCCAGGATTCCTGTTTTGGTCTTTGGAAAATTCACGGACCTGGAAATTTAGAAGATGGATTAGAAGGTGTATGGAGCTTTAGCTGGTCAAATTTTAACAGACAGAGAGGCTGGCACAACAAGACTAATGGATTGCAAGATGCCAGTCTGGTATGTTCTGATTCCACATATCATCAACCATCTGATTTTTATAACGGGATACTTGTTTATGGTTCTAATGTCCAAATGACTGTGGATTGGATATTCTCAAGAAAATACACCTCAAATTCGATCAGTTTATCAGAAGATTTAACTTCGGAGACAGTTTTACCGAATGCAGCTAATTTAAATACTACGAGCAATTCCCCCCTTTGCCAGGGAGATACGCTTCATTTGTATGCTAATGACATAGGAGGTTCTTATAGATGGATATCTCCTGAAGGTGATACTATTGGATATACCAATAATTGTACGGTCAATTCTGTTAATGCCGATATACATGATGGTACTTATCAATTGGTTGTACAGCCTAAATCCGGAGATTGCAGTGAAATTGTTGAAGATGTCCAGGTTGAAGTTGCCCCACCCACAAAAAAGGGGCACTTAGAAGGAGCAACGGACGTTTGCTACAATCAGAACGAAGGATCCATTAACCTGAAAAATCACACCGGAACAATTGATCACTGGGAGTTTTCAACCACGGGAGGGAACCCATGGACAGTAATCAACAATACAGATACTCGTCAGAACTACGACGACCTGAAACAAACCACCTATTATCGTGCAGTGGTAAGAAGCGGAGAATGTGAAACAAAAATCACCGGGCCTGCAGCCGTTAATGTGGATCCTAAAACCGATGCGGGGATTGCTAAAGGTGAAACTACAATTTGTCACCAGACAGGAACTACTGTCTATTTGGAGAATCATACAGGTGCTATTGAAAAATGGGAAAAATCAACAGACCAGGTCTCCTGGACCAGTACTGGCAAGAATGACAACCCACTCCGAACAGAAAATTTAACGGATACTACCTTTTACCGTGCTGTTGTTAAAAGTGGATGTTGCAGCCGGGATACTTCGAATGTGGTTACCATCAATGTGAATCAACCTTCAAAAGGGGGAGAGGTAGAATTTGACACAATCTGTTCGGGCAATTCAGGTAGCCTGAAAGCCATTGATTACCGGGGGAATATTCTCAGATGGGAAAAATCTGAACACGGGGGAAAGCCCTGGGCAACTATCAATCACACAAATAGCAGTCTGGACTATGAAAATCAATCTGAATCGGCCTACTATAGAGTAGTTGTTTATAATCCGGGTTGCGACACGGTCATTTCAGAAAAAGGGGGAGTTATAGTGGACCAACCGGCAGAAGCTGATGAGATTTCGGGGACTACTACCGTATGTTCAGAGAATAATGAAGGAGAAATCATTTTAGAAAATTATACAGGAAAAATAGAATACTGGGAAAGTTCTGCTGATGGCGGTGCATCATGGTCTAAAATCGACTCAGCAGCTAAAGATACGTTGTACTATACCAATATAACTGAAAACAAAAGGTATAGAGCACACCTGGCAAGTGAATTTAATCGATGCCCTTCTGTTAAATCTGAAGTAGCTAAAGTAAATGTCGATCAACCAACCCTCACAGGTGATATAATTGGTAGTTCTACTGTTTGCGGTGGAATGAATAGAGATACCATCTTCCTGGAAAATTACCGGGGAGATATTGTACGATGGGAGGAGTCATCTACAGGAGAAGTTCCCTGGGATAAGATAAACCATACGAATGACAGTCTGATATATGCAAACCTTAATTCAACCAATTATTATCGTGCAGTTATAAAAAATAACTCCTGTAAAACCAAATATTCCGATAAAGTGAAAATCACTGTTGATACCCCGTCAAAAGCCGGCAGTATTACGGGTAGTTCAGCACATTGTGCAGAAAATAACCAGGGAACGCTCAATTTAACGGATCACAACGGAACAGTGTTGAAATGGGAGAAAGCAGGAAATGAAAAAACATGGGAAACGGCAGCCCATAGGACACCGGCAGAACTGCAATACAACAATCTTTCTGACACTACCTTTTACAGGACAATTGTGCAAAATGGGGTATGTCCAAAAGATACTTCGAAATCTGTAAAAATCACCATAAATCCTTTACCGGAGGTTGATTTTTCCGCAGACACAGCAGAGTTAGGGAATAAAACTCATTTTCAAAATCTTTCTTCAGTAAAAGCGGGATCATTACTCAATTTTTCATGGGATTTGGATAACGGATATGGTTCAAATACCAGGAATCCTGTGTATCAATACCCGGAACCCGGAACTTATCGTGTAGCTTTGCAGGTTAGAACAGATAAAGGATGCCTTGATTCAATCAGGAAGCCGGTAAAAGTAAATGATAAACCTAACGTAGAATTTAGCTATGCGAATATTTGCGAAGGAGATACAGTTCATTTCAATAATAAGACGACTCTGCAGGCGGGAAGTATAGCTTATCAATGGTACTTTGGAGATAATGAAAGCTCAGACCTTGAGAATCCATCCCATCGATATGAACACTATGGCAGTTATAAAGTAAAACTCATAGCCACAACAGATGAAGGTGTCAAGGATTCCGTTATTCACACAGTTGATGTATACCCCCGTGCCAACCTGGATTTTTCATTTACCAATGTCTGTGAGAATCAACCAGCACAGTTTGTTAACAACTCAGAGATTGCAGAAGGCTCAATGAACTTTTACTGGAGTTTTGGTGATGGTCAAACTTCCTCTGCCTTGAATCCTGAACACAGCTATAATAATTACGGTTCCTATTCGGTTAATTTAATTTCCACCTCTGATCATCAATGTAAAGATACTATAACGAAGGAAATCAAGGTGAATCCAAACCCTACAGCCAATTTCGGGGTGACAAATGTACCTTACCAAACACCATCCGAATTTCATGACAGCTCATTAGTGTCTGAGGGATATCTAAAAGAGTGGAAATGGGACTTTGGAGATAGCAATACTTCAGATGAAAGAAATCCTGTTCATCTATATACTTCACCCGGAACGTATAATGCAAATTTAACAGTTATGACAGATTCGGGATGTACCCATTCAGCCTCAAAAAGCATAAAGATTTATCCCCTTCCAAACGCCAAATTCACTGCGGATAATGTATGCGATAATGACACCGTGTTTTTCCATAACAAATCTACCATATCCTCAGGTGAAATGAGCTATCAATGGTTTTTTGGGGATGAAGAAGCTTCTCAAAAGAAAGATCCGTCCCATATGTATGAAGAGCCGGGAACATATACAGTTGTGCTTATTGTTTCCTCAGAAGCTCAGGGAAAAGACACTACAAGTCAAAATATTACTGTCTACCCTAAGCCGGTTCCGGATTTTACTGCGCCTGAAGTTTGCGATGGGCATCCTGTAGAATTTATGAATAGCTCAACTATCGCTTTTGGGAATATAAATTCTTTTACGTGGGATTTCGGTGATGGAACAAACTCTATTCAGGAATCACCGGTAAAGCAATATTTAAATCCAGGAGAATACAAGGTGAGCCTGACTGCTGTTTCAGACCATGAGTGTGTGTCTGATACTCAGCATACAGCAATTGTAAGGAAGTCACCTATAGCGGATTTTGAAGTTAAGAATGAATGTTATGGTGATGCTGTTCAATTGATTAATAAATCTTCATGTGATGAAGGAAGCCTGACTTTCTACTGGGAACTTGGCGATGGCAATCATTCTTTACGCACAGAACCTGAGCATACATACAGCCGGCCGGGAGAATATGCAATAGACCTTACGGCAACTTCAACTTATAACTGTGTTGATTCATTAACAAGGTATGTCAGGATCTATCAACTCCCGGATGTTCAGGCGGGAAATGATACTGCGACAAGCCGGGGATTTGCAGTCGAATTAGATGGAAGCGGAGCAGAAATATATGACTGGTCACCCGCAAAGTCCCTTGACAACCCCATTCTGGAAAACCCAATGGCAAGACCTATGGAAACAACCCTCTATACTCTGCGTGGCGAGGATAGTAACGGATGTGAAAACATGGATTCTGTGAAGGTTAAAGTCATAAATGATCATAGGGTCATTCCCAACAATATTATCACACCGGATGGTAATGGAAAAAATGATACCTGGAAGATTAAGAATATTGATGCTTTCGAACAAGCTACGATACACATTTTCAATAGATGGGGTGAGGAGGTATATCAAAAAACGGGATATTTAAATGAGTGGGATGGAAGAAATAACAATAATGATATACTCCCTGACGGAACGTATTATTACATCATACGATTCCAAAACAGCGATAAGTACTATTCAGGAACTATAACCTTATTACGCAATAAATAATTTTTAGAAAACAATGATAATTAAGATAATATCAGGAATAATGCAGTCAGGCTATAGGAATAAGTGGATTCGACAAATTTTAACGGGTATTTTATTTTTAACGGCTTCAACAGTGCATGCGCAACAAATACCTATTAGCAGTCATTTTTATGAAAATCAATTTATTTATAATCCCTCTGCCATTGGTATGCAAGATTATACGCAGGCATTCTTCCATGCAAGAAAACAGTGGATGGGCATTCAGGGATCTCCTGAAACATACCACTTTACCATGGATGGAAGTCTTAACAACAAAAAAGCGGGTCTTGGTCTGATGCTCTTTAGTGATAAATCGGGTATTGTTGGACGTACCGGCGGTTATGGCGCCTATCGATATAGATTAAACCTCAATAATGAACACCTGATATATTTGGGAATCTCTGCAGGATTTCTGCAAAATAAAATATTTTTTGAAAAGATCCAGGCTGAAGACATAACTGAAACCACCCTTTTGAATACCACAGAAAAACAAACCGTTTTTGATGCTAATGCCGGGGTCACCTATACCTATAAAAACTGGAAGGTTGGTCTTTCCTCTTATCAGCTATTTAACAACAATTACTATTATGAGGGTAATGCCAGTATACAATCACTGAAATATAAAATCATTAGACATTACCTGGGATCGGTAAGATACGAATATGCTATAAATAATGAGTTTCGGGTTGACCCTCAGTTAATTGTGAAAAATGTTCAGGGAATGCCCCTGCAATTTGATATTGGCACTTATTTCAATTGGAGGGATATGGGTTGGATTGGTCTCAATTACCAGCATAATTACGGCGTTAGCTTATCTGCAGGCGGTCTTCTATACGACAAATACATCCTAAGCTACTCGTATGACATTCCTACAGGAAATATAGCAGGTTTTACAAAGGGTAGTCACGAATTTCTTATTGGCATACGCCTGTTTAATAATGAAAATCAATATCAACAAGACAGGCTTAAAAGAAACGAAATGAATCACCTCAAAAATTTAACGCAAGAGCAGTTTGAACAAATAGAAAAACTTGAGGACAAAAACAAGCAGTTAAAAACAGAGGTAGATAATACGGCTAAAGATGTTCATCAGCAAAGGGAAGAGATAAAAAAGCTTAAGGAAATATACAACAAAGATCGTCAACAAATCAATAAAACCATAAAAAAATACAGGATCAGTTTGGAGGATATTGATAAAATGGATCTTTCGGAAGAATCTGACAGCAAACAGTTTTATGTAGTCCTGGGTGCCTATCTAAAGCTGAAAGATGCGAAGTTTTTCCAACGTGTACTGGAAAGGGAGGCAGGTCTGGAAACCAGAGTTCATAAAAGACCGGACGGAAAATATTTTTTCATTTACTCCAGGGCTTATAAAAAACAAAAGGAAACCAAAAAGAACATTGTAAGGGAATTGAGATTATTGAAAAGGCTTGATCTTGATGAATATATCGATGGGAATATCTGGATTTATCATGAGGCGGATAAATAACTCAAAAAAGCAGAGTTCTTAGAAAGTGAATGAAAATTTAAAACAAATTTTTTTTGAAGTTAAGCGACTGAATTAATTAATGCAGCTAAAAGATACCAACATAGTACTCCTAATAATTTTGTGTCTCGCAGGAAACATCAATACGATTAAAGGACAGGACTTAGGTAAGATAGGGAAAGATGATATTTTTAAATATAACGGGGGATTGCAGGTCTCCTCTATGGCTTATGGAACCCAGGGAATGGAGAACAGACGTGATCCATTCTTTTATACAATTAATGCCAATTTAAACTTTACTTTATTCGAGGTGATTAATATTCCATTATCAGCGTATTACAGTAAAAACAATTACGATTACACCAAACCTACTTTTAATCACTTTGGGATCAGCCCGAGCTATAAATTTTTAACTGTGCACGCAGGCTATCGAAGTATGCAGTTATCAAGTTACTCACTATCAGGTCTGACATTTCTGGGTGGTGGTGTTGAAGTCAACCCCAAAGATCTGCCAATAAAATTCAGCGCTATGTATGGAAAGTTTGCCAAAGCTGTGCCTTACAAAGAAGAGTATGAAAACTTTAATTCAAACAACCGGTTTGATCGGCCGGGATACAGAAGAATGGGGTATGGAGGAAAATTAACAATCGGCAAAAAAGAGCAGAGCGTTGAGCTTATCTTTTTTAAAGCCAAAGATGATCCCAATTCTATTCCCGATCCCGACCCTGAATCAGGTATTACTCCTAAAGAAAATCTGGTGATAGGCTTTCATACAAAAAATAAAATAACAGACCGCATATCACTCCAGACGGAATACAGTCTGAGTGCGCTTAATCAAGACGTAAGATTACCGGAAAGAGATATGGAAACGTTCACCTATGTAAATAATCTGGGCGGGTTATTTACCCCTCGTTATTCAACTTCTGTGAGTGGCATTTTTTCAGGGAGTTTAAGCTACTCAGCCCAGTCAGTTTCGTTTGGTGTTAATTACAAACGCGTACCACCGGGGTACAAATCTCTTGGCACTACTTATCTTTCCAATGATATAGAAAACATTCATCTGAATCTACAAAAATCATTCTTTGACAACAAAATTACGCTCTCAGGGAATATTGGAACAGAGCATAATAATTTAGATAAATCACAAAAAAGTACAAACAGACGAATCATTGGTTCGGCAAATTGCAATATCAACCTATTTAATCCCTTAAACATCAACCTGAATTATTCTAACTTTAATTCAAATACTGCTCCTGTGCATACCACATTCAGGGATACTTTTAAATATGTTCAGGTTACTGAAAATTATGGAGCGAATCTTTCTTACCAGATATCCAAAAATAAGCTGGCTCATAATTTTAATGTAAACACAAATTATCAAAATGTAAATACGCTAAATAAAACAGCAACAAAGGTAGATAATCGAAATACCAAGACATTAAATTCAATTTTTAGTTATAATCTTAATTTGGAACCCTTTCAAATTAACCTCCTAAGTTCTTTTCATTTTAATTATTTTATGCCGGCAGGCCAGGGAAAGAATGTTGCAATCGGACCTACTATTGGTGGGAGCAGGGCTTTTCTGGAAGGTAAATTAAGGGCCCGTTTCAATTATTCCTTTCAAATAAATTCTGCTTCAGAGGATCAAAAGAATAAAGCGCATATAGTCAGAATTAACAGCTCGTACAATATATCAACACATCATAATCTGCAATTTTCCCTGAGTTTGAGAACTCAAGAATTAAAAGAAACAGAGCAGAAAGAAGGAACCATAAACAAAGAGTATAAAGCAAGATTAACATATAGTTTCAATTTTTAAGTTGACATATAATATTGATATTTAGACAAATTACTGATAATGACACAATTAAGATCCAAATTTAAGAAGATTTTCAATTTTTTAATATTATTGCTTTTATTATCAACCGTTTCAATGGGGCAGCTTAGAAGGCCGGTTACTGTGACTCCCTCCTTAAATCCACCTTATTCATTATATCTAAGCGAATACATAGCTCCTGGTTCTCAGAAATGCATGGTTAATCTTGTCTTTAATGATTATAATGAACCTTCCTGGGATGTATATCTTGAACTAACTATTGAAAGTAATAATTTGAAACTGCAAACAAAACCCAATTTTAAACCGGTTGAACCGATCACTCTGAATCCAGGGGTTCCTGTCACAATAACAGGCGAAGATCTCTATGAATATTTTAACTATGATAACATTAAATGTTCAGGTATTAGTAAACAAAAACTAGAACAAAACGGCAAGTTACCGGAAGGATTTTATACCTTTACTTTCAAAGTAAAAGATTATAATACAGGTAAAGTTATTTCCAACACAGGGAAATTTACTACCGACTTAAGTTTAAATCAGCCTCCCCATATTCTCAGACCTGGCAAAGGAAAAATTATTAAACCTTCGGATTCGCAAAATTTCAATATTAATTGGGAGTCCCCAAACACTTATTCTCAGGAAACTTCATATAGAGTTCACATTTACGAGTTGCTGGATTCTTCCGCTAACCCAGAGTTTGCCATTTCAAATGATAAAGCCGTGGAAATTTTTGAATCTGAACCACTGAAAACAAAGACAATGAATTATAATGCGTCTCATCCAATGTTAGAGGAGGGTAAGACTTATGCTTTTTACGTCAGGGCAATTAATGACGAAGGGAAGGAGGTGTTTCAGAATAATGGTAAAAGCCAGGTTCACTGGTTTCATTATGGGTATCCGCAGAATGGACATATTACGTTGCATAGCCCCAAGAACAACCATGGACTGACACTCAGGGAGGACAAAAATTTTGCCTGGGGGGCTCCAAGTAAATTGACTGATAATCAGCAATACAATTATGAATTAAAGATTGTTAAACTGGAGGAAAATGAAGACCCTAAACAGGCTATACACAAAAGCGCATATCATAAGGTCACTACTCAACCGATAAATATAAAGCGAGGATGGTCTGAGCTGCTCAATGATGTGAAATTTTCTACAGGTGTACAATACGCCTGGCAAGTAAAGGCATTTACTGAAGAAACTCAAATAGCAAAAAGTGAAGTTTACACTTTCAGTGGTCCACCTTTTCTGGAAGAGTTTAAAGCTGGCAATCATCCGGTTGAAGTTACCAAGACCACAACCACGGATATGAATAATTTGTCAGGGGAAGGAAAAATTAAATTCAGCCGGGATGGTAAAAAACATAAAGTGATCTTTAAAAATATAAGACTCGAGCGTACCGGGGCTGAAATTTATTTAAGGGAAGGACGTGTTGTGGCAGAGTGTAAATATCCGGAAACCAAACTTAGTCCTGCCAATGATGAAAATGGTGAAGCTGTTTTCAAAAACGATTCGATCATCCTTGATAAGGAAAATCTGAAAATTAAGGGACACGCCGAATGGGAACTGCCTCATCCAACCCGCAGTGAAGAGAAAGCGATTGTACGCTCAAAAACCGTTTCTCTGAAATACAATGATCTTAAACTACTGGGAACGGCACACCTGAGTAAAAATAACAGCTTCAGGTTGCTGGATCCAATGAATTTCGGGTTGAAATTTGATACCACATCCCGTTTTTTCATTAGTGAAAATCGTTATAAACTTCATTTAAACGGAGTAATAAAACTACCCGAAAATGTCAAAGGGACTCAGAAGGACACTGTAAAGCTCCCGTTTCATGATAAACAACAAATGTACTATTTAGAAGAAAAGAGCAGCTACAAGAGAAATAAAATAGATTTGATTCCGAATTCCAATATTTATCTATACCCGAATCACTATATCATCGACCTTTCTGAAGAAGCTTCGCCGGGGAAAAAGGCTGGTAAACCACTTTGGAAAGGGGTTTATTACAAAAAGTTCACGCTAAAATATACCACAGATGTAGATCAAAAAAATCAACTGGCATCCGCAAACAACTTTGATAACACGTTTGACCTCAATGCCCATGATAATTTTAAATCATGGATAGGACCTCAGGGGTTGCAATTTGCTGCTGATTATGAATTTAATTCCAATGAAAAGGGTTTTTTTAATACATTCCCTGGTAAGTTCAATCACATCAGCCTGAATATCAATAATAGTTTATTAAAAGAAGGAAAATTCAACGGTTCCATAAAAATTCCTGTTTTAAGTAGCACCAAGGATTTTACTTACACCATTCCAATTTCCTACCTTGGGTTTCAGGAAGGACACCTGGATGACACGCTTTCTGGTAAAACCTTTACTTTCAACGAAGAAGGCGGAAATCAGAAAATGGAAGTTACGGTTAACCGCGCTGTTTTTCGTGGAAACCGACTTCTTGATATGAACGTTGACATCAACTGGCCCTACATTGGAATCGAAATGGAATCCCTGAATCATTTCCGCATTTGGGGAAATTACAAGATCGGATTCGTCCAACCCAATGGCATAATCCAGCTCACTCAACAAAAGCAGGGATTGGTAAATGGATACGAAATAACTGTTGATCATCTGGGTTGTGGACGAGAAGGAGATCTCTATTCTATCGGGACTTCCGCCAACATCGTTATGGGAGAAGATGTTGCCGGAGAAAACGGCGCACCAGTGACAAACCTCTACAGTATTTCAAAAAACAATCTGCTGGAAGGATCGCATTCTATTGGCGGAGAATCAGATTATTACAATGTACTGGTAGAGGAAAGTGATCAGGGAGCAGGCAGTTTCAGTGCCGAAAACAGCGATATGGAAAATCTTGATTCTTTAAAAGGAGCTATAGAACAGCGATTACAAGAAAATAAAGATCAACTAAAACAACAGCTGAATCAAAAAACCGGGGCAATTGTAGATGGGAAGCTCTCTGCAGGCGGCGAAAATCACTCTTCAGATGATGACCTGTTGACGGATAATAACGAATCGAGTTCAGAATTAAATTTCAGTCTTAGTATAGACAAAGCTCCCCAGGAAGTTACGAAAGCAGACCTTCTCCTCATGCTGGATGCAATTAGTTTATTCATGGAGGAAAAGCAACAACAAAAGCTAAACGAACTTAAAGGTTTTATAGAAATAATTCCGGAAGAATATGTTGCAGACCTATACAAGAAATTAAGCGACCTTGAAGGCCTCGCTAAAGATATCCTGAAGGATAAGGTTGATGAGATTACAGAAGATGTTAAAAGTACAATCAACAATGAGACGAATAAGGTCAAAGAAAACGTCGTCGACTTTATTAACGGGAAGAAAGACTCTATAAATAATGTATTGATAAGCAGGGTGAACAAAATAGTTGACAGCCTGGCGCAAGTAGCTGTTAAACAAGCAAAAAATATTAATACGGGTGATATCAACGTTGACCTTTCTTCAGTAATTAATGAGGTGAAAGCAAGTGTTAAAAACTCGATTAACGATGAAATTGTCAACTCAATTGATAAAGCTGTAAAGGATAGCCTGACTGACCCGATCGAAGCTTTTGTAGATACTTCAGTAAATAAAAGGATCAACTCTTTTATCGATAGTACGATTATTTCCGTGGCCTATTCACTGATTGAAAATCAAAACACCCAGACAGTGGATGCCAGTCAAATAGTCAAGGATGCCGAAGATTTAATCCCCGGGGTTGCCAAAGATTTCCAGGAAACATTTCTCGGAAAGCGTGGCGAGAAAATAGCAATCCGGCTATATAACACAGGTAGCACTGCTGTTAAGAATTACAACTGGTCAAATGTTACTAATCAGATGGTAGAAGATATTCCTGCCAGATATTCAGAAACTTCAGCTGAAAATGCCTTGCCGGATGCCTTAGCCAATACTGCAACTTATCTTACAGGCGATTCCACTGCAGGAGATTTTGCCGGACAACTTGCCCAAAACGTAGACATGGACTTCAGCAATATTGGTACAAAATTAAAAAATGGCGAATTCGACAAAATTATATCATTTGACCCAAGTTACATCAAAGTAGAAACAAGTGTAGCCGACTTCGAGGGGTATGTAAACTTTACCAAGGATGATTCGTTATGGGGCGATTCATGGCAGGCCGAAATGGCTGCAAACATAAAAATAGAACCGTCATTCCAGGTTAATGCCAAATACATCAATGGTACCACAACTCAAAGTGAAAACAACTTTAAATACTGGTTTCTGGAATTAGACGTAAATGGTTTGGGTGTCCCCATATCTGCAATAAGTATGACGCTGGACGGGGCTGCGGGTAAAGTTTATCATCACATGGCTAAATTAGAGGCAGGCAGCAATACTTACCATCCGGATCAAACCACTAGTTTCGGCGCCGGTCTTGAATTAACATTGTTTGATACACCTTCTGAAGGGAAATCTATTGCTTTTAACTTAGGCATGGAGTTAGCGTTGCTTGAAAACGGTTTTATGTATGAGATGGCAGGAGAAGCCTGGATGGGGAATAAAAAAGACCAAAACAGCGGCGAAATTACCAGTTCGGTTGGTGAAGCTGAAGGGTTCCTGAACTACAATTCTGTAGAAAGTCACTTTTTAGGAAACTTTACAGCCACAGTCGAAAAAACACCAATGCTTTGCGCCGGCGGTGAAATGATCGTGGACATTACAAAGGATGATTGGCGCGTGGCAATCGGAAGAAGAACTGAGCCTATTTATGTAGATCCGCTCTGTACAGGCAATCCTTTCTTACAGGGATGGTTTGATGTTAGCAATCAGCAACTGGATATGGGACTTATCTGTGGCTTTGACTTCAAAGCGCAAAGCGGCTGGATCAATATTGGTGTGTGTAAGTTCAGACCATGGGCCCAACTTGCTTTTGAAATGGGCGCTACTACAAAAGTGTTGTGGCAACCACAATTTGATATCGAGAAAACTCATGTGTGGGTAGATATCTATGTGGGTGTTGGAGTGAAATACAAATGTACTTTTTCCAATGGAAATATGACTATTGCTGCTGTAAATGTTGGTGGTGAGTTATTGTTTACTACGATACCAAAAACAAAACTGACCGGAGAAGCACACGGCAAAATAACTGTACTTAACCAAAGTTTTAGCTTTAATCTGGACGTAGAACAAGAATTTTAACCAGCACTGTTTGATAATTAGTAAAACCAGGAACAATGAAAAATATACTTAAATTTAGCATTATTCAATTGATGGCAATCTCTTTTGCAGTGTTGCCTCACAACTCCGAGGCACAAGTGAATGCCGGCAAGAATATTGTTGTATCCAACAGCATTGAAGAAAAACATCCCAGAGTAAGGATCAAATGGTATATAGAAGAATCCATTCCGGAAAATGGAGTTCATGTCTACAGAAAACAAAACGAAGGTTCATGGGAAAAGCTCACGGATGAACCATTTAAGAAGGGGGAATATGAAATACCGGAGCAGGCGTTTGAACAAGATCATAACCTGCAGGATTATGTCTCTATTGCAGAGAATATAAAACGTAAAGATCTAAAGGGAATGACTCAGGCTATGATCATGATTAAAGCAAGTCAGAGTGCCCATTATGCAAGATATCTGGGTATAGAATATCACGATAAAAAGGTTGACACCGGGAAAACCTATCAGTATAAAGTAACGAAGATTACCGGTACAGGAGAAGAAAACGTGGGGATAACAAGTCCTCTGAAGGTGCAGCCCCACCAACCCGGACCACCGCCTGACAATATTCAGGTGAAGGCAAAAGATAAACAGGTGAAAATTAAATGGAAACCCGATAAAATGCGGTTTCTGGGTGTCAATATTTACAGAAAGGCAGAGTACCAGGAAGATTTTGAAAAAATATCGGAATACCCCGTGATAACTTCAAAACGCAAAGGACCGGACGGCAAAATGAGCTACCCGGATATTTTTTTCAAGGATGACAGCCTGGAAAATGGAATCACCTATTATTACCAGATCGAGGCGCTTGATTATTTCGGACGCCCTCTGCAGCGTTCTGAAAGTATTAGTGCACTGCCAACAGATCAAACGCCACCACCTTCACCCGAATTTTTGAAGTCAGAGGTAACCAAATTGACCGTCTCCCTCTCATGGGAAAACAAATATGCCCCGGACATTAAAGGATACCGCGTTTATCGCAGTCTCAAGCCAGATACAAATTTCACCCAGGTGAACAAGGGCCTGTTGAGTATCAATGCACAGTCTTTTACGGATAAAGTACCCGCTCCCGGCAATTACTACTATCTCGTAGCTGCAGTAGACTCATCCGGGAACGAAGGAAAATCACATAAGACCATGGCAAAAGTATTGGATATCTACCCCCCGGATAAACCAACCGGCCTTTACACAGTAGCAGATACCGGTACCATAACCCTCCATTGGCAGCCTAACACAGAAGAAGATTTGTTGGGATACAAAGTATACCGAACGGTAAATAAGGATGACGAAGACCAGTATGTCCTGCTTACCGGTGAGGCAATCCCGGATACCACCTATATAGACTCCTTGCCAAAAAGCGCAAAAAACAAATTCCTGTACCGCGTGGTGGCTGTAGACTCAGCATTCAATAGAAGCGAGTATTCAGATTTTTCTTCAAACAACATGCCGGATGTGATTCCTCCAGCTAAACCTTTTATCAAAAATGTAGCAATCACTGAAAACGATTACCCGGAGGTGCAGTGGATACCAAACGAGGACCCGGACCTGAAGGGATATAATATCTACCGCGAACAGAAAGCTGATTCACTGGACGGGAAAAAGCAACTGAATGCCAACACGCTTGACCCAATCGTGGAACATTTCACCGACCGCTGGGCAAAACCAGGTATTGAATATCGATACTACCTGGAAGCAGTGGACAGTGCAGGAAACACCTCTGCCCTTTCAAATGCCTTTCCGGGGAAAATACCCAAAAAAGAACCCGAGGCAGCCGATAATGTAATTAAGCGCTTCAGGGCACGCAACAGGAATGATGACAACATCATGAGGTGGGGTGTGGATGAATTGGAAGATTACCTGGGCTGCATCGTATTCCGTAGAGAAGAAGGCGGAAGATACCGGCCACTGAATTCACTAAGTAAAGAAACCAGGTACAAAGACACCAATTATAAACCCGGCACAACCTACTATTACCAGATAAGAGCATACCATGAAGAACGTGGCATCAGCAGGTCCGAAGAAAAAAAAGTAAACGTATCACCTGAAGAAACTGAAAAATAATTCTATCCTTATGTATATAAAGAATTTTACATTGCTGGTTTTTTGCTCCTTACTGACAATCGCTTCGATTCAGGCGCAGGATGACAATGACAACTCCGGCAATGACGATAAAAGCAGGGAAGAACGAG
>JBKGZD010000050.1:0-15896 GCA_046545795.1 Bacteroidales bacterium
AATGAGTTACCCAATCACTTTCTTATTACTGCGGAAAACGGTAAATAGGCGCTTAAAAGTCTGAACGGTACCACCATATTGAACTCGGGATAAAATGGAATGCACAACCAAAAAAAACCGAGCCTTTCCACCCGCTTTGTAAATGTTCATAATAATTTTTGGAAACCATTTGAATGAAGGGAAAAAGATTATAAAGAGCAAATTTAGCGCAAGTATAGAAAAGAAAAAGCCTCAATCAGTTGACAAACAACTAATTGCGGCTTTTAACTGTCGGGGTGGTGAGATTCGAACTCACGACCTCCACGTCCCGAACGTGGCGCGCTAACCGGGCTGCGCTACACCCCGTACATTTTAAAAAGATTTTTATGATAGCACAAATTTAGAAATTAAATGTGAAACAAAAATAATTTTTTAGTGCTCCATGCTAACGTAAGATTCATATTCGGGGAAAAATCGGGAGATTACATCCAGGTTGAAATTTGGCATAATCGCTTCTTTTGGTTCCCGTTCCAATAAAAATTCAAACGACTTTTTTATGAGTTCTTCTTTGGGAATTACTCCACCGGTTAATTTCTTATAGAACTTGTCATCGACTGTCACAGTGTGGGAAGATTTGGAATTTTCATCTTCTACAGTTACCTGGAAAGTATGTTCATCTTCTTTTTTTATGCTAATCATAAGTCTTGATTTTAAATAGTTAAAAAATGATGATAATCAAATTTAAGGTTTCCTGAACGATTATACAAGGTAATGTTTCCTTATATTTGTTTTAACCGAAAATAACATCAGCTTTTGCTGCTTAGCTTTTTTCTAAATAGTTAAATGAAACCAAATTAACTTAAATGGTTCTTGCTTTAAAGATATCCTTCCGGAATTTATCTGTTTATCATTCAGCAAAGACCTAATTTGTAAATTTGTAGTAAAATTGCTATCTTAATACTTATATATATTACATTTGTAGTAAATTGCTTTTGGAAATTTGTATAAAGATATGGCCATTCTTCATAAAATGAAAAAATACATATTAATATTAATCCTACCTGTCTTCATTGTGTTTATAGATGGCTGTGGCAAAGATAATGACAATTTATCAAAGGGAACGACTGATTTTGATCCCTGGGAAATTCCATTAAGAAAACGGGAAAACGAGTTTCTAGCTGGCAATAAAGTTCATAATCCATCTTTTGAGCAAGGCCGGTTTTTCCGGGACTATATAAATACATTTGATATTGACGGGTGGAAAGAAATAACCCATAGCGGGGAGGAAGTTGAATGGGTAGATACTGAAAAAGAAAAATACAGTCAGCGAGATGTGTATAGTGGATATAGGGCTATTAAAATTAATCGGGCTGAGGTGGACGAAACTGACGATAAGGGTGTAGGAGTTATCAGTGATTATATTAAAGTGATTCCCGGTAATTATTCCCTTGAATATCATATTAAGTTAAAAAATATACATTCTCACAAAAAGAGATTTGGAAGCAGGTTAATGGATGCTGTTAATGTTCGCATACATTATTACAATAAGAATAAAATTGAGATAGGTAGCAATATGGTCAATCCTGCTGATGGGTCTAAATTTGACAATGGCTTTAAAGCATTTCAATTTAGTGGTTTATGGGGAATTGATTCATTGGGCTGGACTAAAACTCAAGGCATTTCTCACAGGTTACCCTTTTTAGACGGGGACATTCCGAAGGAAACCCGGTATGTAAGACTTTTCTTCGGTTTGAAAGGGCAAGGAACGATGTGGATAGACAATGTTTCTTTAAAATATACCAAGTACAATTTTACACTTGCCGAAAGATTGAACCAGTTTGTTCAAAAGGATTATCACCCAGCTGAACTGATAATTCCAAAACCTAAACATATTGAACCCAAAACAGCCATTTCCTATTTTGATAAGGAAAAGCCTGAATCAAAACCAGCAATTATGTTGCCAGAGAAACCCGATGCTCTCTCCCTTGAGGCGGCAAAATTGTTACGGCAGAAACTCATGGAATCTATCTCCAGCGTTACAGATAAAAATGTGGACATACCAATTCTTGAGCAAAACACACCAATTAACCTGGAAAACTTTTCTTTGGTATTTGCCATCGGAATTTCACCTGGCGATAATCAAGTTGTTCCCGGAAAAGAAAAGACCACGATGAAAAACAATCCGCAAGGATATTTTATCACAAGATTAAATGATACTTCAAATATTGTTTTTCTTAAGGGCAACCAGCCAAAAGGTAATTTTTACGCAGTTAACACCATTAACCAGCTCTTATCTGATTCTGTATGCCAGTATCATCACACTGAAATTGCTGATTATCCTGATTATAGCAAACGTGCTGTGGTTACAAAGACAGACCATTCAACAATCTCGGAATTTGACCATGTATATGACAAATTAAAACTAAGCCACTTGTTTCTTGACGTTGAAATTAATGAAGAAAACAAACAGTTATTTCAAAAATGGAACGAAAAAATAGCTCTCAAAACTCCTGCCATTAAAAAAGGAATTGCTCTGCGTCCTTCTGACATAGATTTAAAAAATGAAATGCATGGATCCATTAATAAGGCTTTCGATTACTCTGAAATAAAACAATTTATTAATAGTACATATGAGAGAGGTGTTAAGGAATATTTAATATTATTGAACGACATTGAGGAGGATACTTATAATACTAATAATAAGTTTGATGGGCAGAGGGTGAACCAAAATAATATGCTATACAGGAGCTTATGCGATATTCATACCGAATTAATAGAACAAATATACAATTGGATCCCTGAACAAACAAAACTGTATTTAAAACCAGTTTGGAATAGCACTGATATGATAAACCAGAGCCATGGAAGGGGAGAAATTTACCTTAATGAACTTTTCAGGAAAATCCCTGATAAAGTTCAGTTTTTATGGTCAGGTGCGACAAAGAATCCAGGGATTGTTGATAATATAGAAATGTATCACATAGAAAAGATAAGTGGAAAAACGCCGGTGTTTTTCTGTAATAATATTAATCCGTTATTTAATGATGAGTTATCTTTTACATTGCCAATTAACCCACCAAAATTACGCATGCATAGTTTATTTAAAAATTTTGTCATACAACTACCAGATAATTTCTTTAAGAATTCCGGTGAAGGGTCTTTCTTTGCACATATAGATTTACGCGAGCTTACACCTATTAAAAAAATACAACTCTCAACTTTAGCTGATTATCTGTGGAATTCTGAGAATTACAATCCTGATGAATCTCTTTATATTTCATTACTAAAAACCTTTGGTAAAGAAAATACCATTAATTTAATCGAGTTTAATCAACTATATATGGGATTATATGATTTGTACCTCAGAAATAAGAATCAAGGAATGAAGAGGAAAAATATGAAAACAGCAGAAGAGTATATACAAAAGATGAATGTTTTGACAGAGAAGTTTGAACAAAAAATGGAAAATGATAAAATGAAAAACACCCTTATCCATATGAAAAATGAAATGGAATCATTGTACAATCAAATGATAAAATAGCAATATAATTGTTGATAAAATGTATAAAATGATTGATAAATAACTGTGGTTAGCTGTAAAATTATTTTTAGTTTTACAGCCAAATTTTTCTTGAGGAATAGCTATGAAGGAAGAATATAACAACTTGTTTAACGAGAACGATTTTGATGAATTGATTGATCGGTATGAAAAAATGCTGAAGTCGGGTCAGTCTGATTATTTTGATGTAGAAGACCTTGAGTATATATTAGATTATTACGTTGATACTGATCAGGAAGGGAAAGCCTTAAGAGCAGTGAAATATGGTCTTAGATTGCATCCTGAGGCTTTGTCTTTAGTTGTAAAAAAAGCACATATACTGCTCAAAAACAAATCCCCCAAAAAAGCTTTAACAGCATTAGATCAAATAGGCTCAATGGATCTGTTGAATAATGAAATTCATATGGCCAGAGGGCATGCCAATGTCATGTTAGGCAACAGCGAACAGGCAAAAAAGGAATACAATAAAGCATTAAAAATGGCCTCTGACCAGGACGAAACTATTGAGATAATGCAGAATATTGCCCATTCATTTGAAATGGTTGAAAATTATAAAGAATCATTACATTATCTTTTTAGAGCATATAAACTGGATGAAACGAATCTTTTTGTAGTTCAGGAGCTAGCATATTGCTATGAAAAAAATGCTCAATTTGAATCAGCTTTGCAATATTATCATAAATGCATTGACATAGACCCCTTTTCAGAAGGAGTCTGGTTTTCAATAGGAAGAACGTATAAGGAAACAGGAGATGTTGAAAAAGCTATTAATGCCTTTGAATACGTGAAAGCTATTAATCCAGAATCATTGGACGCATGCCAGGAACTGGCAATTTCACACCAGGAAATTAAAGATTTTAAAACGGCAATTGAATATTACAGGGAGTACCAAAAAATAGTGGGAGAACAGGAAGAATCACCAGAAATTGTTTTAAGCATTGGTTATTGTTATTCTGCTCTGAATGAAAACAAGAAAGCACTGGAATGCTACAACAAAGCATTAGAGCTTGATAACTATAATCCGGAAATCTACCATGAAATTTCAAATATATATTTTGAGCAGAAAAATTATTGGGATGCACTGTTTTATGCAAAAAAAGCTACCATTGTAGACGATGAAACTGACTATTTCTTTACTTCTTATGGACAGATAGCCTCACAACTCAAGCTTAAAAATGAAGCTATCATTGCTTTTGAAAAGGCTGTAGAAATAAATCCCAAGACATACAATAACTGGGTGTTGCTAATTGATGAGTTAATTAAGAATGGCTATATTCACCGGACAATTGCTACACTGGAAGAAGCAATTGACAATAATTTTGGGAATGCTGAAATATATTTCCGCCTGGCAGCATTTCTCTATAAAGAACGAGAGTATATTAAAGCATTCAAATACTTCAGAAAAGGAATGAGCGATGATCCACAGGAAAAGAGTATATTTTTTGAAATTTGTCCCGGAGCAAAAAAATCAAAAGAAATTAATAAAATACTCAAAGCTGGATAATCTCATATCTGTTAACTTTTGCTTATAACGCACTTAACATCCATTATTTATGCCTAAAAAGACATTCTCGGAATATCTCACCATTACACTTAAAGGAATGGGAATGGGAGCAGCAGATGTTGTTCCCGGTGTATCAGGAGGAACAATTGCTTTTATAACAGGTATATATGAGGAACTGGTGTTTTCGATTAAATCAATTAATGCAGAAGCCATTAAACGCATTTTCAGCACCGGATTATCTGATTTTTGGAAAGCGATAAATGGAAATTTCCTGTTCTCTGTATTTCTTGGGGTATTAATTAGTGTATTTTCACTGGCAAGGTTACTGGAGTATCTTTTAATAAATTATCCAATCTTTGTTTGGTCGTTTTTTTTCGGATTAATAGTTGCATCTGCAATATATATTGCCAGCAAAATAAAAAAATGGAATATTGTCCGGATGGTAAGTTTATTTATTGGGATTATTATTGCTTATCTTATAACTCAAATATCACCGGCTCAAACAACCGAGGCATATTGGTTCATATTTCTTTCTGGGGCTTTGGCAGTATGTGCAATGATATTACCGGGAATATCAGGGGCGTTCATTCTTTTACTACTGGGAAAATACCAATTCATCCTGGGGGCAATTGGAGAGCTGAATATTCTGGTGCTGGTCATTTTTGTATTGGGAGCTATAGCGGGACTCATAAGTTTCTCCAACATTCTTTCCTGGTTCCTGAAAAAATACCACGATGCAACCATAGCATTATTGGCAGGATTTATGATAGGCTCACTTAATAAAGTGTGGCCATGGAAAGAAACAACAGAAACCTTTGTAGATCGCCATGGGGAAGTGCAACCTTTGCTGCAGGAAAATGTTCTGCCTTCTACTTATGAATCCATTTCAGGTGAAAGTTCATTTCTGGTTTATGCCATTAGTGCAGCTGCTATAGGTTTTATACTTATTTTTGTTATTGAATATATTTCGCGTAGTACAAAGAAATTAACGGGAAATGAACAGTAAGTAATAACGTCCCAAAGTTATGGCATATTAAGATTAAATTTAACTTAGTAAATTAAATCAGGAAATCAGCCATGCAAATTTATGGTCTCATAGGATATCCTTTAGAGCATTCATTTAGTCCTGCATATTTTAATAATAAATTCAAACGGGAGAATATCAATGCAGGATACAAATTGTTCCCTTTAAAAAAATTATCTGAATTTCGAAGAATTATAGAAAAACATCCTGAGTTAAAGGGTTTCAATGTTACAATTCCATATAAAGAAGAAATTATACAATATCTGGATTTTGTCGATGAGGAAGCCAAATACATTCATGCTGTAAATACAGTAATTGTTATAAAAGACGGTAATAAAATTTTCTTGAAAGGATACAATACTGATATTTACGGGTTTAGAAATTCTATTCAATCCCTAATCAACCAGTCAACCAATAAAAATGCTTTGGTACTGGGCACGGGAGGTACTTCAAAAACTGTGAATTATGTTCTAAGACAACTTGATTTTAAAGTATTTTTTGCTACCCGCACCCAAAAGAATGACAGTAAGAAAATGTTGAATTACAGGGATATAACTGGCGAGCTAATACAGAAAACCAGTCTGATAGTTAACACTACGCCAGTTGGTATGTATCCGGATATTGACAAAAAGCCTGATATTCCATACGAATCAATTCATTCAGGCCACATCTTATTTGATGTAATTTATAATCCTTCAGAAACATCATTTCTACAGGAAGGAAAGAGGAGAGGGGCGATAATAAAAAATGGGAAGGAGATGTTAGAATTACAGGCAAAAAAATCATGGGAATTATGGACTAAGAAATCTTTCTAAAAAATTTTTAAGGAATAAAAAGTTTTATACAAACTTGTCTGTATTCACAGAAAATCCTGACATATTTCATTGTTTATGTTATTTAAAATGAACATTTTTGACTATCTTTATGGTCGAATGTTGAATTTATAAATACTTGATTTACAATGGATTTGATAACCCAAATACACGAGAGCGCGAAAAAGTTGAACAAAAGAATTGTTCTCCCGGAATCAACTGAAGAACGAACCCTCAAAGCTGCAAATATTTTAATTGGAAAAAGTATTGCAGAAATAATATTGATTGGTAATCCTGATGAAATAAAGCAAAAAGCTAAAGAATCAGGCTTAAGCCAAATTTCTAAAGCCAACATTATAGATCCTGAAAACCACCCTAAGAAGAAAGACTATATCGAGCTTTTATTAGAATTAAGAAAACATAAAGGTCTTACAAAAGAGGAAGCATCTAAGTTGGTTGAAAATCCACTGTATCTTTCCACATTAATGATTAAAAATGGAGATGCGGATGGAGAAGTAGCTGGAGCAGAAAATGCTACCGGCGATGTTCTTAGGCCTGCTTTCCAGATAGTTAAAACAAAACCTGGAATCAACGTCGTTTCCGGTGCGTTTATAATGACATTAAAAGATAAGAATTTTGGGGAAAATGGATTAATGGTTTTTGCTGATTGTGCAGTACATCCAAATCCAACAGCTAATGAACTGGCTGAAATAGCTGTGTCTACCGCTGATACTACAAAGGCTATCGCAGGTTTTGAACCTAAAATAGCAATGCTTAGTTTCTCCACCAAGGGAAGTGCAAAACATGAAATGGTTGATAAGGTTGTTGAAGCCACTAAAATTGCAAAAGAGAAACGACCTGAACTAAAAATTGATGGAGAATTACAAGCAGATGCTGCTATTGTTGAAGCCATTGGTAAGAAAAAAGCACCTGAAAGCGAAATTGCAGGAAATGCTAATGTTTTAATTTTCCCAACACTTGAGACTGGAAATATTGCCTATAAGCTGGTTCAAAGAATGGCACATGCAGAGGCCACAGGGCCGGTATTACAAGGAATGGCTGCTCCAATTAATGACTTGTCACGGGGATGCAGTGTAGAAGATATTGTTAATCTTGTAGCTATTACAGCAAATCAAGCTGGAAGCGAAAAATAAGTAAAAAAATTATAAATCAGTAAAATAAAAAATCACAATGAAAGTATTAGTTCTCAATTGCGGCAGCTCATCAATAAAATTCCAATTATTTGACATGGAAACAGCTACAGTTCTTACTAAAGGAATTGTAGAGAAAATTGGCCTGAAATCCTCTTTTATGAAACTGGAGTTAAATGGTGACAAGAAAAAAATTGATGTTGAAGTACCTGAGCATACTAAAGGGATTGAGGATATTCTAAATATTCTTGTTAGTAAAGAAGATGGCGCCCTATCAAGCCTGGAAGAAATTGATGCAGTTGGACACCGCGTAGCGCATGGTGGTGAAAAATTCAGTCATAGCGCATTTGTTACCGATGAAGTTATTAAAGAAATTGAAGGAGTAAGTGACTTAGCACCTCTGCATAATCCAAATAATCTTAAAGGAATTTATGCCATTCAGAAATTACTTCCTAAAACTCCACAAGTAGCTGTATTTGATACAGCATTCCATCAAACAATGCCAGATTATGCATACATGTACGGTTTGCCTTATGAAATGTATAAAAAATACGGAGTAAGAAGATATGGGTTCCATGGTACCAGTCATCGTTACGTTGCTGAAAAAGCATGCAAGAAACTTAACGCTGACATGAAAGACAAAAAGATAATCACTTGCCATTTGGGGAACGGAGCATCAATAGCGGCTATAGACAAAGGCAAATCAATTGACACTTCAATGGGATTAACACCTGTGGAAGGATTAATTATGGGAACCAGAACCGGTGATTTAGACCTTGGTGCATTCATCTTTGTAATGGAAAAAGAGGATTTGACCTTAAATACTGCAAAAAGCATGATAAATAAACGCAGCGGAATGTATGGAATCACTGGTATATCTCCTGATATGAGAGAAATCCGTGAAGAAGCAGACAAAGGAAACCAACGTGCTTTGTTGGCTCTGAATATGTATAATTACAGGGTGAAAAAATATATTGGATCCTATGCCGCAGCAATGAATGGAGTGGATATGATCGTATTTACTGGAGGAATAGGAGAAAACGACTGGGAAACAAGAAGAGATGTTCTAAAAGGATTAGGTTATCTTGGACTGGAATTTGACGAAAGTAAAAACGAAAAGAAAAAAGGCGAAGACTTAATCCTTAGCAAAGACAATTCTAATGTTGTTGCAATGGTAATCCCAACCAATGAAGAATTGGTAATTGCAAGGGATACACAGGAAATCGTCAATAATAAATAATTTAAAACCATTATAATATGATTTTAAAGTCTTTAAATGACCTTATTGATATTGCAACAAAAAAAGAAACCAAAAGATTGGCTGTTGCAGCAGCGGCGGATAAGGCAGTTCTTAAAGCGGTGAAAGCCGCCAGTGATAAAGGGATAATTGTTCCTGTGCTTGTTGGCAATAAGGAAGAAGTGCAAAGAATTTCCAGGGAAATTAATTTTGATGTCACAAATATTGAAATCTACAACGAAAATGACCCTGCAATAGCTTCAAAAAAGGCGGTAGGCCTAATTCGGGAGAATAAGGCAGATATTCTGATGAAAGGTCTGGTAAGCACTGCACCATTACTTAAGGCGGTACTGGATAAAGAAACCGGATTGAGAAAAGGAGGGACATTGAGCCATTTTGCTTTAATAGAATCTCAATTTTATCATAAATTGCTTGGTGTAACAGATGCAGCTATGAATATTGCGCCTGAATTCCATGAAAAAGTTGATATCTTAAACAATGCCGTAGAAGTATTTCATGGATTGGGTGAAAAAAATCCAAAAGTTGCTGTGGTAGGACCTTTAGAAGTTGTAAATCAAAAGATTGAGTCTACTGTTCATGCAGCAATGTTATCTAAAATGAATGAAAGAGGCCAGATAAAAAATTGTTTGGTGGATGGTCCTTTCGCAATAGACAATGCTATTTCGAAAAAAGCGGCAGAACATAAAGGCATAAAAAGTAGCGTAGCTGGCGATGCAGATATTTTAATGACTCCGGAACTGAACAGTGGAAATATTCTATACAAAACCTTAGTGTTTTTGGGTGGAAGTACTTCCGCAGCAGTAATAATGGGTGCTAAGGTACCTGTGGTTTTAACTTCCAGGGCAGATACTGAAAAAAGTAAAATGATGTCAATTGCACTGGCTGCTGCAATGTAAATTCCTTTAATATATACAAAAAACGGTCAATTTTATGGAAGAATATTATATTTTAACAATTAACCCAGGTTCAACCTCAACGAAAATAGCGGTTTTTAAAAATGCTAAATCGGCTTTTCTGAAAAACATCAAGCATTCTACTGATGCTCTTAAAGATTTTGAAAAAATAGCCGATCAGTTTCACTTCCGGAAGGAGGTTATTCTGAATGAGTTGAAAAATACAGATATTGATATTGAAAATATTTCTGCAGTTGTAGGAAGGGGAGGGCTTGTTAAGCCTATTGAATCAGGGGTTTATGAAGTTAATGAAGCTATGAAAAAAGACCTGAAGGACAGTCCACTTGGCGAACATGCCAGTAATCTCGGGGGATTGATAGCTTCAGATATAGCAGAATCTTTACCTAATGCAAGGGCATTTATTGCAGACCCGGTAGTGGTGGATGAAATGCAAGAGGTTGCACGTATTGCAGGTCATCCAAAATTTAAGAGGCATTCAATTTTTCATGCACTGAACCAGAAAGCCATAGCCAGATCTCACGCCAATTCACTTGATAAGAAGTATGAGGATTTAAACCTTATTGTGGTTCATTTGGGAGGTGGTGTATCAGTTGGAGCGCATAAAAATGGAAAAGTTATAGATGTTAATAATGCACTTGATGGTGATGGACCTTTTTCTCCGGAAAGAAGCGGTTCATTACCGGTAGGACAACTTGCCAAATTGTGCTTTAGTGGAGAAGTATCTTATGAAGAAGTTAAGAAAATTATTACCGGTCAGGGTGGATTAGTTGCCTATTTAGGAACTAATGATGCTTATCAAGTGGAAATGATGGTAAGAAATGGGGATGATAAAGCCAAATTAATACAAAATGCTCTGGCATACCAGGTAGCAAAAGAAATTGGTTCTATGGCAACTGTTCTCAAAGGCAAAGTTGATGGTATACTTTTAACAGGTGGAATGGCACATAATCCACTATTGGTAGATTATGTCAGGAATATGGTTGAGTTTTTAGCACCTCTTTCAGTTTATCCAGGTGAAGATGAAATGCAGGCTTTAGCAATGAATGGATTAAGAGTTCTTAAAGGAGAAACAAAACCAAAGGTTTATAGCTCATAATGCTTATAGAAAATATAGTTAAATAGTCCCCCGGCAGGAACTTTACCGGGGGATTTTTTTATGGACGGTTCATGTGTTTTTTATCTGTTAAATTTTTATATTTCAGGTCAGGAAAATCTCAAAAAATAAGCTGGGAACAAATCCGTTATGAAGATTAATAATATTGAGACAAAATAATAAACTAAAAAAGTTATGTATAGAATTTTATTGTTAATAACTTTTTCGTGTCTGGTAGTGTTTAATATGAATGCCCAGGACAAACAGGAAGATGATGAAAATAAAGATGATGAAAAAGAAGAATTTAAGGATAACCTTTTTTTTGGAGGTTCATTATGGGCTCAGTTTGGCACTGTAACGCAGGTTGAAGTTGCTCCGGTTGCCGGGTATCATATTTCTCCACGATTTGATGCAGGTATCGGTTTGAGGTATATATATTACAGAACAAGCTCTTCATTGTTGCAGGATTATTCAGCTCACATATATGGAGGTAGTGTTTTTACCCGTTATGTTTTGATTAAAGAACTGGATGAAGTGATACCGCTTAAAATAGAGGGTAGATTGGTAACCCATTTTGAGTATGAAGGATTAAATATGCCTTCCAGGATGGCAATTATGGAAGATTTTACCAAAGACAGATTCTGGTCTCATAATTATCTTATTGGTGGTGGGTTACAACAAAAAATAGGCAAGAAGGCATATCTTAACATATTAATTCTTTACAATCTAAATCAAAAATCTTATAGTATTTACGAAAATCCAATTATCAGAATAGGTGTGAATTTTTAATATACAGATGCCCAGCTTTATTCTGGAACGAGCAGAATATAATTTAGCATAATGAAAAAAACGAGCAGCCTGAATTAAGCTTTTCAGACTGCTCGTTTAAATTTTATACACCAGGAACAATGGAGCATTCCTGGGATAAGTGACATTAAGTCTCTACCTCAAAAGTAATTTTTACATTAACCCTGTAAGCGGCAACTTTGTTGTTATCTACTTCTGCGCTTAACTCTTTAACATAAACAGATCTAATGTTTTTTACACTTTTAGAAGCATCATCAACTGCACTCTGGACTGCATCTTCCCAACTTTTGTTGGACTTTGCAAGAATTTCGATAACTTTTAATACACTCATAGCTTTATAATTTTAGGTTATAACCCTAAGGTAGAAAAGATTACCTATAATGTCAATGTTAAAATTATCGAAATTTTGTTACTCTATGTTTAGACTGAGATGCAAATTCAAGCACAGTGAACTATCCGTGGGTTAGAATTATTTTCAGGGATTATTAAGAAGAGGTAATATCATTTTTTAAAAAGGCCATTTGAATTGCTGATTCTGCAGCTTCTTCTCCTTTGTTCCCATAACTGCCTCCTGCCCGGTCTTTAGCCTGTTCAAAATTATTGGTGGTTAATACACCGAATATGAATGGTTTATTGTATTTTATATTTAATTCTGTGATTCCGTATGTGACACTATCACAGACATAGTCAAAATGCTTCGTTTCTCCCTGAATAACACAGCCTAAGCAAATAACTGCATCAACTTCAAGATTCTCTGCCATAAGCTGAGCCCCCAGGGTAAGTTCTATACTACCGGGGACTTGCTTTATGACTATATTTTCTTCTTTTGCTCCATGTTTTTTAAGCGCTTCTATGGCTCCATCCAAAAGTTTGCCTGTAATTTCACTATTCCATTCAGCTACTACTATGCCAAAAGAAAAGTCTTTTGCATTCAGATTTTTGTTGGTATCAGCATTCTTTTTTAATGAAGTTGCCATAGATTTATTATTAACATATTATTTTTCGCTTAATACACTCAGCCTTGCAATACTCTTATCAGCTTCTTCTTGCTGATTGGAGTCAGGATATTTTAATTTAATTTCCTCGTAGATCTCTATAGCTTTGTCATAATCTTGATTTAATTCATGCACAAAAGCAAGCTTACTCATATAATAAGGTGTTGTGAACTGATTGTCTTCTTTCATAGCTCGCCCATAGTACTTTATTGCTTTGTCATTTTCGCCCAATTCGAGGTATGCATCACCAATTGCCCCAAGTTTAACAGGTTTTAAAATCTCATTTTTAGTTTTAAAATCTTCAAGGTAGTCAATTGCCTGGTTATATTGCTCACTTTTTAAATATGAGATACCCGCATAATAATGTGCTAAATTGGCAGATTTAGTGATGCCATATTCGTCAATAATATCTAAAAATCCCAGATAGTTACCATCGCCATTTAAGGCAAGATTAAACGAATCCTGAGCAAAATACTGTTCAGCCCTGAACATTTGTCCCTGGGCTTCATTTTCCATGGGTTTAAGATAGTACCTGTTAAAAGCTAAATAACCTGCTACTAAAACTACTATTATCAAGATAATTGTAGTTAATAACTTTTGATTATTTTCTATAAATTTTTCGGATTTACTTAAAACATTTTCTACCGTTTCAAATTGTTCCGGTGCAGATTCTTTTTTCTTTTTGCTCATTTTTATTCTTGTTTTTTTATCTATTTTTGATTTCAAACTGCAAAAGTAATTTTTTTGTCTTGTAAATAATAAATTTCTACAATAAAATTCGTTTTGTTTTTCTTTTTTTGATTTTATTTACACTGAATTATAGATTTTTTATGTACCTGCAATCACTATCATTAACAAATTATAAAAACTACAACCAGGTTGAACTTTCACTGTCACCAAAAATGAATTGCTTTATCGGTCAAAATGGTGTAGGTAAGACCAACCTCCTGGATGCAGTTTATTATCTATCAATGTGTAAAAGCTACCTAAATCCTATTGATAATCAAAATATTAAATACGACCAGGATTTTTCAGTTCTTCAGGGTATTTTTATACTGAAGGATAAGAAAGAAAATATATACATAAGCATCGACAAACAAAAAAAGAAACGGGTAAAAAGGAATAGAAAAGATTATCAGAAATTATCAGAGCATATAGGATTTTTACCGGTTGTAATGATTTCGCCGGTAGACAGTAATTTGATTTTAGGAGGAAGTGAAGAGAGAAGGAAATACATGGATAGAGTGATTTCCCAGTATGATAAAGATTATCTCAACGCATTAATTAAATATAACAGAGCCTTAAACCAGCGGAATCAACTGCTGAAATCATTTTATGAAAAACGCTTTTTCGATACGGAAGCTTTGGATTTATGGGATGAGCAACTCATTCAGCTTGGCAGCATTATTCATAAGAAGAGAGTTGAGTTTACAAATGAACTTGTACCTGTTTTCCAGTTTTATTATGATATGATTTCAGCACACAGTGAAAAGGTGGAATTATATTATAACTCCCAACTGAACAATGATGACTACAGAAGGTTGCTTACTAATGCAATTGAAAAAGACAGGATGGTACAACATTCTACAGTAGGAATTCACAAAGACGACCTGGATTTAACTCTTGGTAATTACCCGATCAAAAAAGCAGGTTCTCAAGGACAGCAAAAAACTTTCCTTGTTGCTCTGAAACTGGCACAATATGATTTCATAAAAAAAATCAAACAATTTTATCCAATTTTGCTCCTTGATGACATTTTTGATAAATTTGATCAACAAAGAGTGGAGCAAGTTATCAAGTTGGTTTCCAACCAGGATTTTGGACAGATTTTTATTTCTGATACCAGCAAAGAGAGACTTGGGCAATTGCTTAAAAAAAGCAGTATTAATTATCAATTATTTAAAATTGAATCCTCAGGGGATATAACCATAAACCATTTTAATAATGAGAAGGAAAAATACTCAGAGACTTGATGAAATAATTAGCAGCTATCTGAAACAAATGGATTTAGACGGCAAACTTAAAGAGGTGAAATTAACATCCTCGTGGGAGGAAATTGTAGGTAAACTTATTGCCCGAAAAACTGATAAGATTTTTATCAAAGACCGAAAACTTTTTGTTTACCTTAACTCCTCTATTGTCAGAAATGAACTCTCCATGCTGAAAGATTCCCTGATAGATGAACTGAATAAAAAAGCTGGTGATTCAGTTATCGATGATATAATCCTCAAATAATTTTATTTTATTAATTTTTCATAAGTTATATGGAACTTATCATGGTCGTTTCATATGCAGCAAAGAAAAAATTTATTTCTTTTTCTGCGTTTTCAACTGAATCTGAGCCATGAATAGCATTTTTCCTTGTATTCAATCCATATTTTTCTCTTAAACTTCCCTTTTTTGCTTCATGGGGATCTGTCGGCCCCAGTAATTTTCTAAAATCATTAACAGCATTTTCTTTGGACAATACAAAAACTACAATCTTCCCTGAACTCATATATTCAACAAGAGGCTTGTAAAATGGTTTTCCTTTATGGATACTATAAAAAGATTCAGTATCATCTTTATTCATTTTCAGGGTTTTTATTGATAGAATACGAAAACCAGCCTGGCAGATATCATTTAAGATAGGTCCGGTTAAGTTTTCTTTAAAAGCCCTGGGCTTAATTAATGCTAAAGTTCTTTCCATAAAGAGTGATTTTTAAAATGTTTAAATTATTATCCTGAGAATTATGTGCTTTGATAAAATTATTCTTTATTTAACTAATTTAAATGTAAATATTTTAAATTTGAAATTTTC
>JBKGZD010000051.1:0-15723 GCA_046545795.1 Bacteroidales bacterium
TTCAATAACTTTTCAATAACGTTTTGCAACTGTTCTTTCCGAATCCCTTTTTCGAGATACAGATCTGCTTTTATCCATTTCTTCTCTTCTTCTGTATTAAGACCAAAAGACATTCCTGTTTCCGAAGCTACTGCAGTAGCAATAATAACAGGCATATCAGGATATTTTTTCTTTGCTTTGTAGCTTAACACAAAACCACTGTCTTCGGTCTCCATCATCAAATCAAAAATAGCCAAATCCGGCCTGTTATGCTTGAGCACTTCCTCTCCTTCTTTCTGACTTTCTGCCTTCAGAATTTGATAACCCATATTTTTGAGCATCAACTCCATTTGAAACAGATAGTCAATATCATCATCAACAATTAAAATCGTTTTTGTGTCTTCCATATCAATTTTCTTGAAGTTTGGGTAATTTTATTGTAAACGTAGTTCCAGTGGGCCCTTTGTCCGGGTCGTTGTTAGAGTCAACTGTAATTTTTCCTTTATGCATCTTTACGATACCATAAGCAGTTGCCAACCCAAGGCCTGTACCTTCCCCAATGCCCTTGGTGGTATAAAATGGTTCAAATATTTTCTCTTTGTCTTCTGGTTTTATTCCTTTCCCGGTATCTTTAACCCTGAATATTGTATAATTTTCATCATCTTCAAGGTCTACGGTTAGTTTACCTCCATCAGGCATAGCATCAATAGCATTTTTTATTAAATTGGTTAATATCTGGGTCATCTGCTCCTGATCCAAATAAGCTTTACGGTTCTTTAGATTATCTGTTTTTATTTCCAACTTTATCGTATCCGGTATAATAACAGCATCACAACTCTGCTCCACCACTTGAACTGTATCTACTTCGGTACGAGTGACCTGGTTTTTCCTTGCGAAATTCAGCAACCCACCTACAATTTTTTTGCACCTGTTAGTCTGTTCGACTATTAGTTTCAGGTCATCAAATAATTCAGAATCATTAGGAACTTCTTCAAGAAGAATATTTGCATACATTATTACCACACCCAGAGGGTTATTAAGCTCATGCGCGATACCCGCAGATAATTGCCCCATACTGGCCATTTTTTCTGACTGGCGGAGTGCCTGCTGCATAGACATTAGCTTTTCGTTAGATACTGCAAGCTCATTCACAGAATTATGAAGTTTTTCTATTGTATAGGGCAAACACATCTCATTCTCAGCCAACCCTTTAACTATTGCTATTGCATGTTCTTCGCATGTATCATATCCACACGCACCACAATTTAAATGATCTTTGGGTTCTGTCTTACCCATCGACCGTAGAACCTTTTCTATTTCTTCTTCCGTAGGATAGGAAATGCGTTTATCATTTTCCTTGAAGCTAACAGTAAGATCCAAATCCTTAAACTCAGCTACATGCTTTTTCCATTGTTCCTTATCAAAATTATCAATTTTCTGCTGTACATAATTGTGCACCAAAATTCTTCTGCCATATGGCCTCCCTCCTTTTGTTGTTCCAGGCCCTACAATACATCCTTCACAACATAATAATTCAAGATGGCGTGATTTAATATGGCCACTCTCAAACTCTTTTATAGCTTCCTGGAAGTCATTCCGACCTTCAGCGACAATAATATTGCCATCAAAAACATCATCCTTTATTCCCGTTGTCTGCAACAATCCTCTGCTTACCGGGAAAATTGCGCCCCTGCCACTTTTAGGGGGATCAAAATCCGTTGGTTCATTCTGTCCTACTTCAATACCTTTTTTATGAAAAATTTCCCTTAACTCGGAAAAAGTAATCATCTCATCGACTTCATCGCATTCAGCTTTTTTAGCAATGCAAGGTCCGATAAAAATCACATTTGTATTTTCTCCAAATTTTGCTCTCATCACCCTGTTCATAGCAATCATTGGAGACGCTACCGGGGCAAGATTCGGCACCAGCTCAGGATGATATTTTTCGATATATTGAACTATTGCAGGACAATCGGATGAGATGTAACGATCATTGTTATTCTGGCGAATCAGTTTATTGTACTCCATTGCAACTAAATCAGCTCCAAAAGCAACTTCAGTTACAATATCAAACCCAAGGGAACGTATCATAGAAACCAAATCCCGGTAATCAGGTATGTCCGAAAATTCTGCAGGAAAACTTGGAGCTACAATGGCAATATTTTTTCGTCCGTTATTAAGTATATCATCCAGGTAAGCTGTTGTATCGATGAACATCTTAGCTTCCTGGCTGCATACTTTTATACAATTTCCACAGGCTATGCATCTTTCATTAAGTACTTCTGCCTGACCATTAATAATTTTAATGGCTTTGGCCGGGCATTCTCTGACACATGTGTAACAGACCCTGCACCGGTTCTTTATTGTATGAACCAAGTCTCTCCTGGTATTTGGCACATCTTTTTTCATCACAACAACACATCCCGTTTTGTATAGCGAGTATGCAATGTTTTTATTGCTTTCTCACTAAAAGGTTCTTCAAACTTTTCTTCTATAAATCGCAATGCACTTGTATTCTTGTGTGCAAGTCTCAATGAACTTTTCTCATCATCATTCTGCACAGACCTCAGCCTGTCACGCAAACTTTTTTCACTTTTCACGAATGGCTGACCTCCTCCGTTAATACAACCTCCAGGACAAGCCATAACTTCAATATAATGGTACTCCGATTCGTTATTTCGTATTTTTTCAAGCTCATCTTTAATATTTGCAACAGGACTTACTGCAAGGACTTTAAGCTCCTTGTTATTCATTGAAAATTTTGCCTGCTTAATCTCTTTGCTGCCTCTAAGCTTAGAAATCTTAACATCAGTCATATCCTTACCAGTAAGATTAAAATGAACAGTTCTCAGAACTGCTTCGGTACTACCTCCCAATGAAGCTGGTAGTCTGGCTGCTGAGCTACTGATATTAAAAGGAGCATCCGACTCTTCAGCATCAATGTTTTCAATATCAATGCCATACAATTGTATCAATTTTGCCAGTTCCCTTGTTGAAATAACCGCATCAATATCCGAAATTCCTTTATTTGTCATTTCTTCTCTTTGGGCTTCAAATTTCTTTGCCGGGCATGGAACTATAGCAACAGTATATATGTCATTTTGCATTCTGTCCTTACTTTCAAGGCAATATTGCTTAATTATTGAACCAGTAAGCTGTTCAGGCGACTTAACAGTAGAAATATAAGGCAATAAATCCGGGTAAGCCTGCTCCATGTATTTAACCCATGCTGGGCAAGAACTACTCAGCATAGGCAGATTTTCTTCTTTGTCTAACCTATCAGTTAGTTCAGCAGCTTCCTCTATTACATACACATCTGTACCAAAGCTGTTATCAAAAACTTTATCAAAACCGATTTTGCGCAAAGCGCTATTAATAAGTCCTGAAATGTCTTTACCGGAACGAAGATTAAATTCATCAGCAAGCGAAACCGCAACCGATGGGCTATATTGAGCAACAACAGTTACATCGTCTTTGGCAAGAGCTTCCTGTATAGGGTCGAAATAAGATTTTTCCTGTAATGCCCCCGTAGGGCAATCAAGGATACATTGTCCACAATGAATGCAATTGGAAAAATTGATATCCTTTTTCATTGTTGTTGAAACAGAAGTAAAATTGCCTTTCCCTATAAATTCCAGGGTTGATACCCTTTCTTTTTCCTCACAAACCCTCACACAACGTCCACACAACACACATTTCGCCGGATCATAAACCAACCCGGGACTTGACAAATCAAGTTTACCTTTGTTTTTCTTTCCCGTGATTCTTCTCTCCCTCAGGTTTAATTCCTGTGCAAGCTTTTGTAGTTCGCACTTATTATTCCTTTCACAATAAAGACAATCTTCCGGATGATTTGACAACAACAATTCTACTATCATTCTCCTTGCTTCTATCACTCTTGGAGAATGGGTTTTAATTTTCATCCATTCGTCTACAGGATAACTACAAGCTGTAACCAGTTGCTCTTTTCCTTTAACCTCAACCACACATAAGCGGCATGCACCTGTTGGAGAAAAATTACTTAAATTGCATAAAGTAGGAACATAAATACCATTCTCTCTCAGAGCCTCCAGAATAGTATCTCCTTTTTTAGCTTGAATTGTCTTATTATTTACTTCTATATCAATATACATTCTTTCCTTTTTATTGAGTGATAATAGCATTAAACTTACACACTTCATAACAATCGCCACACCCGATACACTTCTCCTGCACTATAAAGTGGGCTTTTTTCAGGGTTCCAAAGATTGCGCCTGCAGGACATTTTTTAGCACAAATAGCACAACCGGTGCATTTATCCACATCAATATAGTATGTTCTTAAGTCTCTGCAAACACCTGCCTCACAATTTCTGTCAAAAATATGCTCTTCGTATTCATCCCTGAACCATCGTAATGATGACAAAACAGGATTAGCAGCCCTCTGACCCAGACCACAAAGAGAAGTATCTCTAATAACTTCAGCAAGCTTTTCCAGGTTCATAACCCCTTTAAAGCGCTGAAGGGTGGTATGTCCATTTTCATCTTGTGGTTTTTTTGAAATATTTTCCAGTATTTCATGCATCCGTGCTGTTCCCTCCCGGCATGGTATGCACTTACCACAACTCTCCTGCTTAAGATAGCTCATGTAATATTTTACCGTATCTATGATACAATTGTCCTGATTCAGCACAACTAAACCTCCTGAACCAAGAGAGCAACCAAGTTCCCGAATACTTTCATAATCAATCTGGGTATCAAGGTGCTCATATTGTATTATGCCACCCGCAGGTCCTCCTGCAAGAACTCCTTTCAAGTCCTTGTTATCAGGCAAACCTCCTCCAATTCTATAAATTATATCCCGCACCGGTGTCCCCATTGGAATTTCAATCATACCTGTTCTCTCTATACTTCCGGACAAGGAAAATATTTTTGTTCCTTTACTATTCTCGCTCCCTGTTTTTAAGTACCATTCGGGTCCATAATTCAATATAATCGGTACATTTAATAATGTTTCAAGGTTATTCAGTGCAGTAGGATGCCCAGCAAAACCTTTCTGCGATGGGTAAGGAGGTTTTGTCCTGGGCATCCCTCTTTTACCCTCCATACTAGCAATCAGCGCTGTCTCTTCGCCGCAAACATAAGCTCCAGCTCCTTTAAAAATACTAATATTTAAGCTAAAACCACTGTTAAAAATATCATGTCCAAGAATACCAGAAGACTTTGCGATTTCAATAGCTTTGCTTAGTCTTCTGTAAGCTAAATCATATTCAGACTCCAGGTATATCACAGCTTTCTGAGCACCAATAGCATATGATGCAATGGCAATTGATTCTAAGACATTATGTGGATCACTCTCCATTATAGTGCGCTCCATAAATGCTCCCGGGTCACTTTCCCCGGCATTGCAAATAAGATAGCGTTGTTCTCCCCTGGAATTAAGGGTATTTTTCCATTTTTTCCCTGTTGGATATCCTTCTCCCCCTCTGCCACGGAGTTGAGCCTCTGTAATCAAATCACAAACCTCTTCAGGAGTATAGTTCCGGATTACTTTCATAAAGTTTTGATACCCTCCGGAGGCAATATATTCATTAAGAGACTCAGGATTTATCGTACCACAATTTTTAAGAATTAACCTGCTTTGTTCTTTAAAAAAAGGATGTTCATTTACAAACGGAACATTTTCCCATGGTTCATGCAATTCATTTTCATACTGCCCAAAAACCTCTTCTTCAGGTAGATAACTATTAAAAATCGCATCAAGAATATGGTTTACTTTGTCGGCAGTAACCCTGTTAAAGGAAATTTTAGCTTTACCTGGCAGTTGAACATCCATAAAAGGCTCCTGGGAACATAAACCACCTGAGCCAACTTTTATAAGTTCAACATCCATATCCCGCTCTTCCAGATAAGTTTCAATTGCCTTATACGACTCTTCTGCCCCTGCAACAATGCTGGAGGAAGTATACGTTAAAGCAATGAAAGGTTTATCAATTTTATACCTTAAAATCTTATTCAGAATGTTTTGATGCTCTTTAATTTTTTCAGTGGGCTGCCCCAGCACTTCATTAAGCAAAACATCTTTATATTTTGTAGGGCCGTTTTTTTCCATATAATTTTAATCCTCATTTTCTTTGTAATGCACAAGAATCTCTTCCAGTTTGTCTTCATCCAGGTTGGTATAATATTGGCCGTTAACTTTCAGAACGGGGCCAAATGCACAGGCACCCATACAAGCAACTACTTCCAGACTAAACATACCATCGGATGTTGTCTCTCCATCTTTAATCCCAATTTCTTTTTCTATGACATTTAATAGATTCGTTGAGCCTTTTAAATGACATGAAATACCCCTGCACAACTTTAAATGGTATTTACCTTCAGGATGAAACCGGAATTTACTATAAAAAGTTGCCAGACTATATATTTTGCTCGTTGGAATACCCAGGTATTCACCCAATTCCTTAATAGAATCTTCGGTAAGGTAACCATATTCATCTTGTATATCCTGGAGTATTGGAATTAAATTTTCCCTTCGGGCGAATGGATAATTTTCTATTATTTTTGCAATCTTTTCCATATATAAAATTAATAAACAAAAATACAAAATTTTATTGTTATTGTAAAAACATTGTTAATTTTATAACAATAAAAGTATAAAAAATATTGTTTAAATTACAAACACTATAATTATTATTCATTTTTTATTGATATTTTTATTCTCTTATGGACAAGGAAACTAGCAAAAATAAAAAAGAACTCATCATTTGCCTGGGAAGTGCTTGTTTTTCAAGAGGAAATAAAGATGCAGTAGAAACCATAAAAAATTATATCAAAAAACATCAATTGGAAGATAAAGTACACTTTTGTGGTACGCATTGTGTCAACAGATGTAATGAAGGGCCAGTATTGAAGTTTGAAGACAAAATATATACGGAAGTAAACTCAGACAGGCTTATTTACATCCTTGACGAGATATTCCACAAATATTTTTAATCTATGTTTCCAGGATAATCATTTAGTTATTAACTTGTAATTTATGTCATTAGTACAAATCATAAAAGAAAAATGCAACCTGAGTTATTCTTGTGTTAGAGAATGCCCGGTTAATGCGATAGAAGTCAAGGTAAACAAAGACTATGCGAGAATTATACCCGAAAGATGCATTGCGTGTGGAAGTTGTATCCGGGCATGCCCGGAAAATGCAATCGTATTTAAAAAATCAAAAGAAGAAACCAAAAAGCTTCTGCATTCAGAGAAGACAAAAGTAGCAATTGTAGCTCCAAGTATTTCAGGGGAATTTGATGATATTACAGACTACAGGAAATTTGTCCAGATGATTAAGCAATTAGGTTTCGATAAAGTGAACGAAGTATCTTTCGGAGCTGACCTTATTGCATTAAAATACAAAGAACTTTTTGAATCATTCAAAGGCAAATATTATATCACTGCAAACTGCCCGGCTGTAGTCTCGTTTATTGAAAAGTTCCAGCCTGGCCTTGTTACAAACCTGGCTCCTTTGGTTTCACCAATGATAGCTACCGCCATGGTAGTAAGAAAATTATATGGCGAAGACATTCATGTAGTCTATATTGGACCGTGCATTGATTCCAAACATGAAGCCAATCTGTATGAAGGAAACCAAAAAATAGACTCAGTGCTGACATTCCTTGAGCTTAGAGAGTTATTTAAAGAATACAATATAGAAGAAAGTCGCCTGGAATATTCGGATTTTGATCCCCCAATTGGATATAAAGGGTCATTGTTTCCCATCAGTAATGGAATTCTCCAGGCAGCAGATATTAGTGAAAGCTTGCTGCAAGGAACCGTAACAACCGCAGAGGGAAAAGAAAATATGCTTAATGCAGCCACCCAGTTTGAACAGAACATAGACCAAATCAGGCGACATTTCAACTTATTTTATTGCGAAGGCTGTTTGATGGGTCCGGGCACTTCGCCGGGAGGGAAAAAATTCCTTCGCCGCTCAAAAGTAATAGACTATGTCAATAAACGCCTGAAAAGATTTAACTATGATCAATGGAAAGAAGAAACCGAAAAATACCTGGCAATGGATTTTTCCAGGAAATTTACAGAAAATGATCAGCGGATAGAAACTCCTTCGGAAGAAAAAATACAGGAAGTACTCAAAGCCATAGGGAAAGAAAACGCGGATCCGTATACAGGATGCAGAGCATGTGGATATCCTTCATGCAGAGATTTTGCAATTGCTGTATCTAAAGGACTTGCAAAAACAGAAATGTGCCTGAGCTATACCCTCCGCAACCGGCATGAATATATAAAAGCATTACGGACGACAAATGAAAAACTGTCGCAAACGCAAAAAAAACTAAAGGAATCAGAGCAAAAGGCAAGACAAGAAAAACAAGCCGCAAAAGAAGCTTCCGAAACAATCAATGCTATGCTGCAGAAGCTTCCTTCAGCAGTGGTAATCATTGATAAAGACATGAAAATTATTCAATCTAATGAAACATTCATAGAGTACCTTGGAGAAGAAGCTGAATCAATTAATGAAGTAATTCCCGGATTGATGGGAGCAGACCTGAAAACCCTGTTGCCGCATAATGTGTATAACCTCTTTTCTCATGTTCTGAATAATCACCAAAACATAGTAAACCGGGATATTCATTTTGAAGATAAACTACTGAACCTTTCAATTTTCACCATTAAAAAAGGAAAAATTGTAGGAGCAGTATTCAGGGACATGTATTCACCTGAAATCAGGAAAGAACAGGTTATCAAAAGAGTGACCGAAGCTATAGACAAAAACCTGGAAATGGTACAGAAAATTGGATACCTATTGGGAGAAGGAGCTTCGGAAACGGAACAAATGCTTAATTCTATCATCGAATTTTACAAAACCGAGAAGAAAAAGAAAGAATGAGCGAAGATTTTCACATAGAAGTCGGAATAAAACAAAAAAGTCATGAAGGAGAACGTATCTGCGGAGATGTTTTTCTTTCAGAGAAAATCAAAGAAGAAAACAGGATGATACTGGTGCTCTCAGATGGCCTGGGTCATGGTGTTAAGGCAAACGTACTTGCCACATTAACGGCAACAATGGCTATGAATTTCACCAAAGAGCACAAAGATGTTCAGACAATTGCAGAGATAATCATGAACACCCTCCCTGAAGATAATAAAAGAAGGATAAGTTACGCTACATTCACAATAATTGACATCGATTACAATGGGGAAACAACGATACTGGAATATGATAATCCGCAAAGTATAGTATTGAGGGGGAACAAAATACATCGTCCGGAATGGAAAAGCATTACGCTTCAAAGTGAGAAACATAAAGGAAAAAAATTAAAAACATGCCATCTTAAACCACAAAAAGAAGACCGCATTTTGTTCTGCTCAGATGGGATTGTACAATCAGGGCTGGGGACACCTAAATATCCTTTTGGCTGGGGCCAGGAAAATCTCCAGGAGTTTTTAAAAAGACTGGTCAGCAATAACCCGGATTTCTCCGCTTCTAAGGTGGCTCAAAAAGTTATTAATATTGCTTATAAAAATGACGGTTATTTCGCTAAAGATGATACCTCCGCAGGTGTAGTATATTTCAGAGAACCAAGGAAACTCCTCATATGTACAGGACCGCCTTTTGAAAAAGAAAAAGACACAGAACTTGCCAATATGGTAAAAAACTTTGAAGGCAACAAAATCATTTCAGGTGCCACCACTGCAGACATTATTTCACGTGAACTAAACCTGGAAATTGAAGACAGCTTCGAATTTGAAGACCCTGACCTGCCGCCGGTGTCATATATGAACAACATTGATTTGGTTACAGAAGGAATATTAACCCTCAGTAAAGTGGCTGAAATGTTGCAGGAATACAACAGCAACTATCCGCTGAAAAAAGGACCTGCCGACCAGATCGTTAAACAACTTATCGAAAGTGATGAAATACATTTTGTTATCGGAACACGCATTAATGAAGCACATCAGGACCCCAACCTTCCTGTTGAACTGGAAATACGAAGAACGGTAGTCAAAAGAATCGCTCATACATTAGAAAATAAATTTCTGAAAGAAGTTACATTAAAATACCTGTAAGTTTTTTTTGATAAATAACATTCAATTGTTTTAAGTTTGAAAGAGGCTTCTTAAATTTGTTGAATCGAAAAAAATAACAATGGATAAGCAAAAAGCCAAAGAAAGAATAGAACAATTGCGAAAAGAGTTAAACGAGCATAACTACAAGTATTATGTTCTGGCGCAGCCTACTATTAGCGACTTTGAGTATGACTCCCTGATGAATGAATTAATAGAACTGGAAAATAAATACCCTGAATTTAAAGATAAAAATTCACCTTCCCGGAGAGTTGGCAGCGATATCAACAAGGAATTTGTACAGGTAAAGCATAAATTCCCTATGTACTCTCTGGCCAACAGTTATTCCAGAGAAGAACTCCAGGACTTTGAAACACGGATAAAAAAAACCATTAACGATCCCATTGAATATGTCTGCGAATTAAAATACGATGGCGTAGCTATTTCCATCACATATACCAATGGACGGCTATTTCAAGCCATTACCCGTGGCGATGGAATCCAGGGAGACGATGTTACTGAAAATATCAAAACCATCAGGAGCATCCCCTTGCAATTGCAGGGCAATGATTACCCCGAGGAATTTGTTATCAGGGGTGAAATATTGCTTCCGCATGATGGTTTCAGAAAACTCAATCAAGAAAAAGAAACAAAAGGAGAGCCTCCATTTGCAAATCCGCGAAACGCTGCGGCCGGAACACTTAAACTACAAAAATCTTCTTTAGTAGCAAAGCGTCCACTCGATTGTTTCTTTTATTCCATAGCCGGGGAAAACTTACCTCATGACAAGCACTATGAAAACCTTCAAAAAGCCAGAGAATGGGGCTTCAAAATTTCCGCTCAACTCACAAAATGTCAACATATCCAGGAAGTTTTTGATTATATAAACTACTGGGAGAAAGAAAAAGAAAACCTGGATTATGACATTGACGGGGTTGTTATAAAAGTCAATTCCTTCGAACAACAGGAAAAGTTAGGATATACAGCAAAATCTCCACGGTGGGCTATTGCGTATAAATTTAAAGCAGAGCAGGTTGAAACAACTCTAAAAAGCATTGATTTTCAAGTTGGAAGAACAGGAGCTGTAACACCGGTAGCCAACCTGGAACCCATTCAGCTTGCAGGAACAACAGTTAAAAGGGCATCGCTCCATAACGAAGACCAGATAAACCTGTTGGATGTCAGAATTAAAGACACAGTTTATGTTGAAAAAGGAGGGGAAATAATACCTAAAATTGTTGGAGTTAACAAAAGCAAAAGACCTTCAGATGCAGCTCCATTGCAATTCATAACAAAATGCCCTGAATGTGGAACAGAATTAATAAAAATAGATGCACGGCATTATTGTCCGAATGAAAATGCATGTCCTCCTCAGATCAAAGGTAAAATCGAACATTTCGTGTCCCGGAAGGCCATGGATATAGGAGCGGCTCAAGCAACAGTCGAAGCATTATACAACAAAAACCTTATCAAAGATTTCAGTGACCTGTATTATCTAAAAAAAGAAAATCTTTTACAGTTAGAACGATTTGCCGAAAAATCGGCAAAAAACCTTATTAATAGTATTGAAAAATCTAAAAATATACCCTTCGACAGAGTATTATATGCTTTGGGTATACGTTTTGTGGGAGAAACAGTAGCAAAAACCTTAGCCAGGCATTTCAAATCAATTGACAACATAGCAAGTGCTTCATACGATGAATTAACCCGGATAGAAGAAATTGGTGACAGAATCGCCAAAAGTGTGCAGGCTTATTTTAACAATACAAAAAATCAACAGATAATAGAAAAATTAAAAGAAGCGGGAGTACAGATGGTACTGAAAGAAGAAAAAACCTCCTACAACAATATACTGGGGGGAAAAAGCATTGTTATATCGGGAACATTTAACAAATATTCAAGGGATGAACTTAAAAATATTATTGAAGACCATGGAGGTAAAAACACCAGCGCCGTATCTTCCAATACAGACTTTTTGCTGGCAGGCGAAAACGCTGGTCCTAAAAAACTCAAACAGGCAGAAGAAAATAATATTCCAATAATATCGGAAGAGAAACTAATAAAAATGCTGGGGATTGAGAAAGAATCATAAAGCACAAAAAAAATTGCACTTATTCGTTAAATTTTATAAACTTGTATCGTGAATATTTTAAAAAACATAAGATTAAAAGCAGGCAACTGGCTCCTAAGAAGGCGTTTTAAGAAGGTAAAACGCAACAAAGTCGTACATAATTTAGAAACAGCCAATACAGCAGGCGTTTTGTTTACCGCAGGAGAAAACAGTAATTTTGAAATAATTAATGAGTTCTTAAGTTTTCTCAGTGAAAAAAATATCAAGGTTTTTGCACTGTGCTATATACATAGCAAACACATCCCCGAAGATTTACAAAAGCACCAGAAGATTAATTTTGTACTAAAGCAAGATTTTACATTTTCCTACAAACCCAAAAAACCTGTTATTGAAAGTTTTATAGAAAAAGAATTTGATTTACTTATTGATATAAGCATGAAAAATTATTTTCCTGTTAAACTCATTAACAACTTATCCAAAGCCAAGTTTAAAGTAGGGAATGAAAACAATATTGATAAAGACTATGATTTGATGATTGCTCTGAAAAAACACCAGGGATTAAGGTTTTTTGTTGAGCAAATCAAGCATTATCTGAGTAAAATCAATTTAGAAAAAGCAACAATTTAAAATAACCCTGGAAAAAACCAGGAGTTTTAGTCATATTAGATATATCTTCAATTAGTTAAAATAAAAAACTACAAATATGATATCACAAAAATTCACAGGAACAGGTGTAGCAGTAACCACTCCGTTCAAAAAGGACAAAGCTGTTGACCATGAAGCTCTAAAAAAGCATATTTTATTTTTAAAAGAAAATGGCATTGACTATTTTGTTGTACTCGGAACAACTGGAGAATCAGTTACCTTGAACGATAATGAGAAGCAAGAAGTAGTAAATACTTTTGTTGAAACCAATCAAGGGGAATTACCAATAGTGCTGGGGTTAGGAGGAAATAACACCAGAGCAATTCTCGAAAAAATTGAAAAAACAGATTTAAATAAAGTAGATGCTATTTTATCTGTAGCCCCTTACTATAATAAACCCTCACAGGACGGTCTTTATGAACATTTTAAAGCAATAGCAAACAAAAGCCCTGTACCTGTAATTCTATACAATGTCCCGGGAAGGACAGGTGTAAATATCTCAGCAAATACAATCGTTAAACTGGCACGGGATTTTGATAATATTGTAGCCGTTAAAGAAGCGTCAGGTGATTTTACTCAAGCCATGCACATTGTACAAAACAAACCTGATGACTTCCAGGTAGTTTCAGGTGAAGACGGCATCACTCTTCCACTCCTTTCAATTGGTATAAGCGGAGTAATTTCGGTAGTAGCTAATGCCTTTCCTAAAGAATTTTCAACAATGGTAAACTATGCTCTAAAAAATGATTTTCACTCCGCAAAAGAAATACATTACAAGCTGATTACAATTATAGAAAAATTATTTGCAGAAGGTAACCCTTCTGGCATAAAATGTGCATTGAGTATAAAGAAAATTATCTCAAACAATTTACGATTACCTTTGGTTCCTGTAAGCAATGAACTTGAAAATGAGTTAAAAAAGCTAATAAAAAAATTTCAATAATTTTATTTAATCACTTTTAAAACATAACCCATGAAAAGAATTCTAACCCTAAGCCTGCTATTCGTGCTTACTGCAATAATCTGGACAGGATGCAGTTCAAAAAGAAAAGTATCCAGGATTGACACAGAAGAAACCAGGGACCTTTCAGGAAGATGGAATGACAGCGATTCCAGATTAGTGAGCAAAGAGTTGGTGAATCAAATTCTGAATCACAAATGGATTGAAGAGTTTAAAGCCAAAAATGATGAAAAAAGACCTGTCCTGATCGTTGGATTAGTAAGAAACAAAAGCCACGAGCACATCAACGCAGAAACATTTATAAAAGATATAGAAAGGGCAATAATTAATGACGGTTCCTCGAGATTAGTGCAAGCAGGAAGCAAGAGGGATGATTTGAGAAAAGAAAGAGGAGACCAACAAGATTTTGCCTCTTCAGAAACGGCTAAAGAATGGGGGTTAGAACTTGGAGCGGATTATATGGTGCATGGATCTATCAACTCAATTGTTGATACTTACAGAAACGAAAAGGTAGTTTATTACCAGGTAAATATGGAATTATCTCATTTACAGACCAACGAGATTGTCTGGATTGGAGATAAGAAAATCAGAAAATATATAGAGAATTAAAAATATAAATTCACGTACCATTTAACTATAGATTCCTGCATCCATGTTTCTGAAAAAAAAGAAGAACATTGTTCTTATTCTATTAGTTACTTTGATTGTTGGTGGTTGCGCTACCTATTACAAACAGACATTACAATTTCATCAATTTATAACAAAAGGTCAATTAGAAAAGGCGTACAACTGGATCAAAAATGATAATAAAGGCAGCAACGGCAAAAACAAACTTCTCCATTATCTCAATCACGGCTATGTATCATGGATGCTGGGGAAATATGAAGAAAGCAACCAAAAATTTCACAAGGCCGACTATATAATTGAAGACTACCTGAAAAATTATGGACTGGAAGCGCTTTCACTTGTCTCCAATCCAAATGTAAAACCATACAAGCCGGAAGATTTTGAATCGGTAATGCTGCACTATTTCACAAGTTTAAATTACCTTAACATGGGAGAATATGATAAGGCGCTTGTTGAATGCAGAAGAGTGAACATAAGACTTCAACAATTAAATGACAAATATAAAGACCATAAAAACCGGTATCAAAGAGATGCTTTTGCTCACAATCTTATGGGTATGATTTACGAAGCTGATAAGGATTATAACAATGCCTTTATTGCCTACCGTAATGCCTACGAAATATATAAAAAGGACTATAAAGAGTACTTCAACATGCGGGTTCCGGAACAATTAAAGTATGATATCCTGAGAACAGCTTACCTCACAGGATTTTCAGATGAAGTCCGGTATTACGAAAAGCAATTTGGTATCGATTATAGTTATGTACCGAAACCGGCAGGGGAAGTTATTCTATTTTGGATGAACGGCTTTGGACCTGTAAAAGATGAATGGAGTTTACGTTTTACAAAATATCCCAGCTCAAGAGATGGATATGTAATTATGAAAAACAAAGAGCTTGATATCTCATGCCCTGTTTACATTGGTGATAAAAGCGAGAATGAGAAGAAAGCATTCGAAAATTTACGGTTCTTTAAAGTAGCTTTTCCAAAATATTTAGAACGCAAGCCCATATATAGCAATGCAACTATTTATAGAGACAGAGAAAAATATGACCTGGAAATGGCACAAGACATTAATGAAATCGCCTTCAAAACGCTTCACGACAGAATGTTACGAGAAATAAGCAATGCTATTCTCCGGATTGCAACGAAAAAAGCGTTGGAAGCTTTGGCAGACAAAGAAGATGAAACGATAGGCACCTTAGTAAACATAACCAACACACTTACAGAAAAAGCTGACACAAGACATTGGCAAACACTCCCCTATTCGATTTCATATGCCAGAATACCCTTACAGGAAGGGGAAAATACAATAAGACTGGAAATATCAGGAAGAAGCGCAAGAAAACAAGCTCAAGAATATACATTTGAAGGAAAAAAAG
>JBKGZD010000052.1:0-15662 GCA_046545795.1 Bacteroidales bacterium
TAAGGAAATAATTTAAAGAATATCCATCAGCTGAAGCAACGAGTCTATTTCATGGGTGGCTTTCTCTTCGGTAGGATTATTATTGGGGTTAAAGTATACCTGGTCAATGCCTGCTGCTTTAGCACCGCGAATATCTCCTTCAAAATCATCACCAATCATCAAACTATCAGCAGGTTTTGCATTGGCCGCTTTTAGTGCATACTCGAAAATTTGTTGGTGGGGCTTTTGAACTCCAGCTTTTTCGGAAGTAATAATTTTTTTAAAATATTTCTCTAACTGACACTTTTTAATTTTTTTAAATTGTACTTCCTCGAAGCCATTGGTGATGATGTGCAGGGTGTACTTATTTTTCAGATAATCTAGTGCTTCATGGGTATATGGGAATAGCTTTGTCTTTTCTGCACTGAATGATACGTAATCATCACCAATTTTACGGGCAAGGTCAATATCGTCATGACCGAAGTGTTTTAAAGTAAGATAAAATCTTTGGTACTTCAGCACCTCTTTCTCAATTTGTCCATCTCTGTATTTGTGCCATAGTGTCTTGTTTATCTCCCTGTATGCCTTATGAAAACTGTTGAAATCCGGGAAAATTTTGTCTAGCTTATATTTAACAAATAAATCCTTAGATGCCTCAATGGCATTTGCTTCAAAATCCCACAAAGTCCTGTCAAGATCAAAAAATATATGGGTATAGTTTTTCATAAGATTATTATTTAATTAAGTATTGTCCTTATGGACGTTTCATAGTGTCTGCTTAATATTATTTGACATTAATTTTTTGATGGTGAATTATAAATATTCTGCTATTTTTTCCAGTGTCATTCCTCTTGAACCTTTTATCAAAATGCTGTAGTGTTTAAGTGGGTTGTTTTTTAAAAATGAAATGAATTCTTCGGTTGTTTCAAAAGCAGGAAATTTATTTTGTTGCAAGGAACAGAAATTTTCACCTATTAGAAAAACTTTGTCGAACTCATGTTGTGAAACAAATTCTACCAGTTGATTATGCTCATCCATACTGTATTTACCCAGTTCAAACATATCACCCAAAATAAGGACTCTTGGTTTCTTCCTGTATTTTGCAAAATTAGCAATAGCAGCCTGCATGCTGCTTGGGTTGGCATTATAAGCATCAAGTATAATGGTATTGAATTTTGAATTAAGGAGTTGCGACCTGTTGTTTGTTGGGGTATATTCTTCTATTGCTTGTTTAATTTCAGGAAATGGAACTTCAAAGAAATATCCTAAAGAAATCGCTGTCATTAAATTTTCAAAGTTATACTTTCCAATGAGCTGGGAAGATATCTTTCCATCTTTGGTTTTAATTTTCAGGTATGGTTCAGTTCGGATAAGTTGTATATTGTAATTAACATTTTCTTTATTTTCTTCCCCATATGTCAGTTTCAAACACTTATGCTTTTGTGCCATTTCAACTAAAACAGGGTTGTCGGCGTTATAAAAAATAGTTCCATTGTTTTTGTCTAAAAAATCATATAATTCTCCTTTTGCTTTTTTTACCCCTTCAAATGAACCAAATCCCTCAAGGTGTGCTTTTCCTATATTTGTGATTATTCCATATTGAGGTTCAGCAACATCGCAAAGCTTTGCGATTTCTCCCTGGTGATTCGCTCCCATTTCAACAATTGCATAATCGTGTTGCTGCTTTAGATTGAGCAATGTTAAAGGTACACCTATATGATTGTTATAATTTTTAATATTGGAGAGGATATTGAATTTCTTATCTAATATCTGTTTCGTTAGTTCTTTTGTTGTGGTTTTTCCATTGGACCCGGTTATGGCAATAACTTTAGTATTTAGTTGATTTCTGTGATAGTTAGATAAAGCCTGTAAAGTATCCAGCACGTCATTGACCAGGATGTATCGCTCGTCTTTAACATATTTTTTTTCATCAACAACAGCGAATCTGCATCCTTTTTCTATAGCTTGCTGAGCATATTCATTGCCATTAAATCGGTCACCTTTCAGGGCAAAAAACATATAATCCGGCTTTACTTCCCTGCTGTCTATTGTTACGCCCTTTGATTTCAGAAAAGATTTATAGATGGTTTCTAAATCCATGATTAAAATTGAAAAATAAACTTATGAAAAAAACCCCATTTAAAGTTAATGAGGTTTTTCTCTTATGTTTGTTAATTATAGTTTTTTATTCCATTCCCCCGGGGCTACCCACATGAGTCATTGCACATCTGAACCCGATATCATTAGTTGCTCTTCTTTCATCCATGAATCTTCTGTTACTTGGATTCAACCAGTATGCCCTGTCTTTCCATGAACCTCCTTTGTATACCCTTGCTCTGTCTGAAACCAATGATGTTTCATCAGTGTACATCTCCCTGGTACTTGATTCACCTTCACCTTCCTCGCTGTCATAATCTATTCTTGATCTCAGGTCTCCATCTTTGTAATTTCTGTAATCTGCTTTTTGGTAATTCGTCCTTTCTGAGGCATCTTCTTCGTCAATGGGTACTTTTTTTAATCGTCCCAGGCTGTCTTTCGGAGCCAGGCTTCCGTCTTCATCTCTCGCATATTTTTCAAACACATTACCTCTGAAAGGTCTGAAGTCTTCTACATCCTGGTGGCTCATTGGTCTGTATACATCTAATACCCATTCGTTTACATTTCCTGCCATGCAATATAAGCCAAAATCATTTGGCCAGAAAGAGTTTACAGGAGCTGTGATACTTGCGTTGTCATTAAGGTCGCCTGCAACCCCCATCATGTCACCTTTTCCTCTTCTGAAGTTAGCCATCATTTTACCTCTGTTCTTTTTCTCAGAGTTTCGGACATTATGACCATCCCATGGATACCATCTCCTTTCATAAACATTCTCATCATATGTGTTTCCAATATATGCAAATGCAGCATATTCCCATTCGGCTTCTGTGGGTAATCGATATTGAGGCAGAAGTATACCATCAGACATTCGTACTCTTCTGCTTTCCTTGTTTGGGTCTAGTGAGGGAAGCTCTTCCTTGACAACTCCTTCGTATTGTCCTGCGAGGTATGCTTCTGTGTTGAAATTTTCTCTTCCGACTTGTTCAGGGTCTATTTCAAGAATGCCTTCTTCTACTAAACGCATCTCATTAACCCTGTCTGTACGCCATGTGGCGTAATCGTTTGCCTGCAACCAGTTGACACCAACAACCGGGTAGTTGTTATAGCTTGGATGCCTGAAATAATACTTTACATATGGTTCATTATAGGCTAGTTTACTTCTCCAAACCAGTGTATCCGGTTTTGCATTTTCATGTACTTCAGGGTCGTCAATGAAAACTCTTTTTAACCAATTAAGATATTCCCGGTAGTCTACATTCCGTATCTCTGTTTGATCCATATAAAAAGACGCTACTGTAACGCGCCTTGGTTCATTGTCCCCTTTATAAAGTAAATCATCATGTGTGCGCCCCATTGTAAAAGTACCACCTTCTATGTATACGAGTCCAGGACCAGGTTCTTGTTCATAATCTGTATTAACTTCAAAACCTCCGTTTTCGGGGTCGTTATAGTTCCAACCTGTAGTTGGGGAGGTATCGCCTAAGTCTCCGCCTCCCTGGCTTCCGCAGCTAACAATAAAAAGAAGCGAAATAAAAATAAGTGGGTACATCCTCAGGTTCAAATTCATAATTGTACATTTTTTGTTTAACACCAAATATAATAAATTTTTCATATAACCGAATTACAGTCAACAAAAATAACTAAAATTTACAGGAAAATATTGTATCCTACGTTTTTATTTATCTCTGTTATACTGAAAATTTATCGATAAAGTTACTTCATGAGCATCAGAAATTGGATTTTTTTTCATTTTACTCCCTAAATTCGCATCATAACTGTAACTCACATTCATATTAGAAATATCTAATCCAAGAAATATTATGCTTTTGTAGTACTGAAATACTCTATCATGTTTTAAAAATAATCCAAATTGAAGGTCAGATACTTCCACAAAGGCACCGTAATGAAATGTGGTTACATTTCCTTGTTGTTGCAGCAAAACTGTAGGTTTTAAAATTGGAATCAGGCTTTTGGATTTTCGATCAACCAACAGCATTTCTATGTCAAAGTAGAGACTATATCTCCTGTCAATTTTTTCATCTCCTTTACTGAAAAATGCATTTGGTTTGTTAAGATGGTGGACAGACACTCCAACATTAAATTCCCTGTATCTTCTCAGCATAAATTTCTCATAAGTAAAAAGCGCACCTGTATTAAACTCCCAGTAAGTGTCAGATATATCATTCAGATTTTCATAAGAGTATTCACCTTCATCTTTCATCCTCCAGTTATATCTGTCGAACATGTCAGGAAAGGTAAAATCTTTGTCCTGAACTGAAAAATAGGCTAGTTTAGCTTCAAGCCCTGCTTGTATCTTCATGTTGTTGGATATGTCAAAATGATAGGAGTACATTCCGCTCCCATAAATTTGATTAATAGCCCCGTCTGCTTGTCTGTCATTAATTAATTGGAAACCTATACCTCCGTGGAGTATCTTGCTTTTTTTTTGAAAGGATACATGATGACTGATATAATCACCAAAATTTGATGGGGAGAAATTTCTGTGCCCCATTACAGCATTAGGAATCCCTTCTTTCCCTGAAAAGGATGGATTCATGTATAATTTAGTGGATTGTAGATGTGAGAATTGTATATCCTGGGAAAATGTATAGGATGAGAGAAATAGCAATAAGGTAATAAATATAAAATTGAATTGTTTCATTAAAGTTATATCAGATTTTATCAATAATCAGTATTTTACCTAAAATATAATCCCGCAGAAATCGTTTAATACTTTTAACGCTAAATAAGAAATATTATTTTTGTTGCAAATTATCTTATTGGATGAGCGAAAGGCTATATTTCATTTTATTTATATTTTTTTTCATTCCGGGAACATTACTTTCACAGCAGAAGATAAATTTTGAGAGGTCTTTTGTGTGGAATATTCCAGGCACTCACATTGTAAAGCGTGATGGAGAAGTTGTTGATACTTTGAAGTATTTGAGATTTGATGGTGCCGAATTTCCTGAATCATCTACCATGTTGCCCTACTTTTCTGAATCTGTTTCTATTAAAAATAAGGGTGACGTTCGTGTTTCTTTAAATGTCACAGACAGCTCTGAATTAAATGAAGTTGAGTTATTGAATAGCAAGGCTTTATCAAAGATAAAAGAAAATATTGATGTTTCTTCGAAGATTGTAGAATCGCGGGGAAGCTTTTATTTACAGGTGTCATTTATACCCCTGTTCAAAACCCAGGAGGGTGATATTTATAAAATAACAAATTGCGAGATTACCTCTGAGCTGACTGAGGAAAAGACTGAGAGTAAGAGTGTGCAGGAGAAAGCCAATTTCAGAGAGGAGTCGGTTTTGAAAGAAGGAAAATGGTTAAAAATTAGTGTTCCTCGGTCAGGGGTTTATAAGTTATCGTATAGCCAGTTGAAAGAAGCGGGTTTATCCGATTTCAGCAAAATTGGTTTGTTTGGTAATGCTGACGGCGTATTACCTGTAGACAATTTACATTTTGAGGATAAAGACCCGGGTCATAATGCCGTAGAATATCATTTAGGAGGGGACGGAGAATTTAATGAGGGAGATTATATCCTCTTTTTCGGACAAGGGCCGCATGAATGGATATTTGATAAAGCGACACAGAGTTTTTACAGGAATTCTCATCCTTATTCTGATCGTAAATATTATTATGTTACTTCTGATGCTGACAAATTAAATGAAATTGCCTCATTGTCATCTCCCGAAGAACCTGTTGAACGGAAGGTTACAACATTCACAGATTATGCCCATCACGAAAAAAATGATGTAAATCTTATAAAATCCGGGAGGGAATGGTTTGGTGAGCGCTTCGGTGTGCATAACAACTACGAATTTAGTTTTCATTTCCCTGACAGGGTAGAAGAAGAGCCTGTTACTGTCAACGCTCGTGCTGCTTCAAGGTCATCTGTAATAAGTACTTTTTCGTTTTCAGCACAAGGTGATTCTATTTTAGAAATTCCTGTTAGTCCGGTATATTTTAACTATAGCAGCAATTATGCCAGGGCGGGGACAAAAACAGGCAGTAAGAAACTTACAGGAGAAAAAGTGAAATTAGGGGTAGAGTATAATTCCACGGAATCGTCTTCTGTTGGCTGGTTAGATTTTATCACAGTGAATGCTACCCGTAAGTTAAAAATGAACGATAGTCAGCTCTTATTCCATCTACCCCCCTCGGACACTACCCAGATAGTAGAATTTGTTATTGATGACGTTGATAAAAACCTTGTGATATGGGATGTTACAAACCCCGGAAGAGTTAAGAAGATACAAGATGTTAACATTCAAAATAATAAAGCACGTTTTAAAATACAAGCTGATACTAGTTTACGAAGGTTCATGGCATTTACTGGTGAAAGTTTTTTAAAACCTGCTATTGAAGGGAATGTGAAAAACCAGAATCTTCATGAAATTTCAGCAAATGATATGGTAATTGTTACCAAAGAAAAGTTTCTTTCGCAGGCAAATGAGCTGGCTGAACTGCATTCTGAAAACAGTGGTTTAAAAACTGCCGTGGTAACTGACAAAGAGATTTTTAATGAATTTTCATCGGGAATGCCCGACCCTGCTGCTATTCGTAATTTTGTTCGTTTCGTCTATGAACAGTCAGTACCCGGCGATTCTTTAAAATATCTCCTGATGTTTGGTGATGGGTCTTATGATAATCGCGGTTGTCATAAAAATGATTATTTAATGACCTATCAATCAAAGGAATCTTTGCACTATACCAATAGTTTTGTTTCAGATGATTTTTTCGGAATGATTGATGAAACAGACAATATTGAAGAAAGTCATTCAGGCCTGGTTGATATTGGAATAGGACGCTTTCCGGTGAATACAGTTGGTGAGGCTCAGAATGCAGTTGATAAGGTCAAAGCATATATGGAACATGAGCCGGATAATGCATGGTTGAACAGGCTTGTTTTTGTTGCCGATGACGAAGATAACAATGATCACGTAGAGGATGCTGAGGAGCTTAGTGATACCGTGAATGAGAAATTTAAAGAATTTGATGTTGACAAGATTTATCTTGATGCCTACAACCAGGTTACTGATGAAACTGGAGCAACATACCCAGGTGTAAACAAGGCTATCAACGAAAAGGTGAATAATGGAGTTTTTCTGATCAATTACTCCGGTCATGGTTCTGAAAATTATCTTGCCCACGAGCGTATATTGACTAAAGATGATATTGCTTCCTGGGTAAATCGTGAACAATTTCCTGTTTTTATGACGGCTACATGTGAATTCACAAGGTTTGATGATCCAGGATATACCTCAGCAGGGGAGAAGGTTTTTTTGCGGCAAAATGCAGGAGGAATCGCTTTGTTGTCAACGACAAGGCTTGTTTATGCAAATCAAAATTTTGCCCTGAATAAAGCATTTTTTGATTTCATATTTAAGAAAGGAAATGGCAAAACTCCATTCAGATTTGGTGATGTTGTTAGACTCACCAAAAATAATGCGGGAACAAGCAATAACAAAAGAAATTTCTCCCTGTTTGGAGATCCGGCCTTGAAATTGCCTATTGGTGATTTAGAGGTTCATACTGATTCAATCATAGTTAATGACACAACCAAGACTGATACAATAAGATCCCGAGACAAAGTAATTATTTATGGTCATTTGAAGAACGGAAATGGTTCTTTGCATTCTGCTTTTAATGGGCGCATTTTTGTCGATCTGAAAGATGCCGAACGATATTTTTATACTAAAGGGAATGATGGTGGGCCTACATTTGCTTATAAATTAAGAGCAAACTCCCTTTTTAAAGGAATTACCAAGGCAGAAAATGGCAAATTCAAGATTTCTTTTATGGTCCCTAATGATGTTTCTTCTGAATTTAAGAAGGGGAAATTAATCTATTGGGGCTATGATGAGAACCATATTGTTCAAGGTGCTTACGATGAATTTTATACAGGTGGAGTTTCTGATAATATTTTAGATGATGATTCCGGCCCGGAGATAAAAATCTATATGAATGACAGAAATTTTGTGTCAGGGGGTATAACAAATGAGAACCCCCAATTGTTGGTGGATTTAAATGATGAAAGTGGAATAAATATTTCAGGGACAGGGGTTGGTCATGGTATTTTAGCTACTATTGATAAAAATTATGATAACAGCATACAACTGAACCAATATTATACAGCAGAGGAAAATGATTATAAAAAAGGTACGGTAAAATATCAATTGAATGGCCTGTCAGAGGGGGAGCATACAATAGAAGTTGAAGCGTGGGATATCAACAATAATTACTCCTCGTCATCTATTAATTTTATTGTATCGGATTCATCCCGGTTTGTACTTTCTGAAGTCTATAATAACCCAAATCCTTTCAGCCATAATACGGAGTTTTATTTCGAGCATAATCGTCCTGGTGAACCTATGGATGCAACATTAAGTGTCTATGATTTAACAGGCAGGTTGTTATTTCGTCAGCAGAAATCTTTGCAACCTGGAGGTTACAGAGTAGGACCCGTGTCATGGAATGGTTTGGAAACATTAGGAAATAAAATTGGAGCAGGCATATACATATATCAAATAAAACTACGTTTGAAAGATGGTACAACAGCAACAAAAAGCAATAAATTAATGATAGTCAAATAGTTCTATAGAATTAGGGAAATTAATAGAAATTCATATATTTGTCAACCTTTTTAAATAATTTTAACATGACGAGAAGAAGCTTAATAGTATTAGTACTGTTTATTTTTACAGCTTTTAAATACACATCAGCCCAGGAGGATATTTCCCCCACCCAGTTGGCCGGTGCCGAGAATACAATTAGGATATCTGTTCCTTTTCTTACAATAGCGCCAGATTCACGTGCAGGTGCGATGGGAGATGCTGGTGTTGCCACAACTCCGGATGTTAATTCATTGCGGTGGAATCCGGCAAAATACGCTTTCGTTGAAAATGATATGGGAATGGCTGTATCATATACTCCCTGGTTACGAAAACTTGTCGATGATATATACCTGGCTCATCTGATTGGGTATAAAAGATTGGATAAAAATCAGGTAGTCAGTGGGTCATTGTTATATTTCTCTTTGGGGAATATTACTTTCAGGGATGAGTTTGGAGAATATAACGGTCAGCATACGCCTAATGAATTTGCAATTGATGCTGCTTATTCCAGGATGTTTGGAGAAAATGTCTCCGGGAGTATTGCATTTCGCTATATACGCTCTGACCTTACAGGAGGAGGTTATGTGAATGGCTCGGAATCCAAAGCAGGCCAATCCGTTTCTGCTGATGTTTCAGCTTATTACCAGAAAGATAACCTTAGCCTGGAGGATAAAACTTTTGATTTGGCATTTGGCTTGAATATTAGAAATATAGGAAATAAGATTTCGTATACCACAGTAGAAGAAAGTTTTATACCAACAACACTGAAACTTGGAGCTGCTATGAATTTCCATATTGATCAATATAATTCGCTCATGTTTACTACTGATCTTAACAAACTGCTGGTTCCAACTCCCCCGGTTGATACGGTAAATGATGACGGTGACAGGGTAATTATTGCAGGGATGGATGATAATGTTTCCGTTCCCCAGGGAATGATTCAGTCTTTTTACGATGCACCCGGCGGTTTCGAGGAAGAACTGAATGAAATCAGGTATTCATTTGGATTGGAATATTTATATCAAAATACTTTTGCCATCCGTTCGGGTTATTTTCACGAACATCAGAATAAAGGAAATCGTAAATATTTTACCATTGGAATTGGCTTAAAGTTAAATGTTGTTAACCTGGATTTTGCATATTTAATTCCAAGGTACCAGAATCACCCTCTTGCTAATACCATACGATTTACCTTATCTCTTGACTTTGACGAGTTGCAACAATCAAGAAAAGAAAATTAACTTACCTGTTATGAGCTACCGGATTGGTTTTGGATATGATGTTCATCAACTTGCCGAAGGGCGAAAATTAATTCTCGGAGGTATTGAAATTCCTTCTGAAAAAGGATGTGTCGCCCATTCCGACGGCGATGTTCTTATTCATGCAATTTGTGATGCTATCCTTGGAGCAGCGGCTCTTGGCGACATAGGGACTCATTTTCCCGATACTGACCCACAATATAAAAATATTTCAAGTGCTGTCTTGTTAGAAGAATGCTTAAAAAAAATCAAGGAGAAAGGTTTTATTCTTATTAATATAGATAGTACCATTTGCCTGCAAAAGCCCAAATTATCCAATTACAAGGGACAAATTTCAAATTCCCTGAAAAATCTGTCAGGTATAGAAGATGTTTCTGTTAAAGCGACAACAACTGAGAAACTGGGATTTGTAGGTGAAGAGAGAGGTGTTTCAGCTTATTCGGTTGTGATGTTGCAAAAAATACAATAAAATTCTATTTTTATTCCTTAATAAAAAATAACCAGTTATATTATGGATAAAGTAATGGTTTTAGGAGCAACACCGAATAGAAAACGTTTTGCAAATACATGTGTGAAAAGTTTAATACGTTATAGTTATCCGGTGATACCACTGGGAATCAAAGAGGGGTCAATTGCCGGGCATGAAATTGTTACAGAGAAGATACCCGTAAAAGGGTTGCATACAATAACAATTTATCTTAGCCAGGAAAACCAAAAAGATTATTATGATTATATACTCCGGTTGGATCCTAAGAGGATTATTTTTAATCCAGGAGCTGAAAATCCTGAATTAAGAGAACTGGCTGAAAAAAATGGAATAGAGGTGGTAGATGATTGTACCTTGATAATGTTAAATGCTGGTAAATTTTGATTCTATAAACAAATTTGTTTGTTTTTTTGTCTTTTTTATATGGCTTTAATTAAATCAGTTAGAGGTTTTACACCAAAATACGGTACCAATTGCTATTTTGCCGATAATGCGACCATTATAGGCGATGTAATTATGGGAGATGACTGCACAGTATGGTTTAATGCTGTAGTGCGGGGAGATGTGAATAGTATCAGGATAGGTAATAAGGTTAATATTCAGGATGGTGCTGTTATTCATACTTTATATCAAAAATCTGTTTCAGAGATAGGCGATAATGTTTCAATAGGGCATAATGTCATTATTCATGGCGCCAAGCTGGAAAATAATGTGCTTATTGGGATGGGGGCTACAGTTATGGATTATTCTGTAATTGGAGAAAATTCGATTATTGCTGCAGGTTCTGTGGTACTCCAGTCAACACAAGTTGAACCCGGAAGTATATATGCAGGTGTCCCCGCAAAACGTGTTAAATCTGTTGATCCTCAACAAACGCGAGAAATGATAGACAGAATAGCCGAAAATTACCTTATGTACGCAGAATGGTATAAAAAATAAACTCATCCAAACCTCTGAGGAAACAATGGATGAGTTTACTATATTTTTTTTGGATGACTTTATTTTTTTAGTTTGATATTTTCCCTTTCAGAAAGTCCGAATTCCTCTTCAAGTTTAATTCCTACTTTTTCCAGTTCATCCAAAACCGGTCGATATATTTCCGGAATTACAGGTCGGTATACTCCTTTTAAATTGATTTTATTTTCAAGAATCATTCTTACAGCAATTGCTGCCGGGAGGGCTACAGTTCTCGCGACTGAGGTATCAGTTTCGGGACTTCCAAATACCAGCATTCGTGAGCGTATAACTTCTTTACCTGCATTTTCAAAGTTTACAAGGAATGTATGTTGCATAGCTACCATATCCCGTTCATTTTCTCCTAAGAGCATTTTGTCCATCATTAAATCAGAAGTCACTTCAAATGGGGAATCTTTCTCCCTGTTAATTGGTTTATCTTCAAAAAGGCCTAACCATTCCAGCGCTTTAAGGGCGTGCGCATCTTCTTTAACCCCTAAAAACTCTGCAGTTTTCTTTTTTATTCCTGTAGAATCAGACGCGCCTATTTGATAAGCAATTAAGTCCGCATATGTTTTTCCTTTAAGGTCAATTTTTTCCTCGGAAATCAAATTTAATTCTTTCATTGCATCAATAGTTTCACACCAGCCCTGGTACCTGAAGGTGCCACGAAACATTGTTTTGACTTCCGGTATGTTATAAATGTCAATATAACTAATGGAGTCCCGGTTGGGATATACTTCAAGTTTGCCAATTTCAGGGAACTTGGTTAGAAAAGTATTTTTAAATAAGTCTTTTGAAGAAATATTAACTTTTTTTCCGTCTCTGAGGTAGCGGGCAGGATTGTTACCTGCTTTAACAACACCTTTTGGGCTCCATGAGAATTTGTATTTTAATGGATTGTCCGCCGCTTCTGGTGCTGCTAATGCTCCGGTAACTGAGTAAAATTCTTCTATCTCACCCCCTTTGTTGTGTACCAGGTCAATGATTTTTTGTGCTGACATGTGGTCTATCCCTGGGTCAACTCCAATTTCGTTCAGGATTACAATTCCGGCCTCCCTGGCTTCGTTATCCAGTGCAGCCATTTCAGGCTGAACATAGGAGGTTGTTACCATATTTTTTTTATGCTTTATACATTTTTTTGCAACCATGGCGTGATATGCATACGGCAGTAAACTAACTGTTATGTCGTGTTCTCCAACCATTTTGTCAAGTTCCTCCTCCTGGTCAACAGTCCAGCCTACCGCCCGGCCATTCGGATTGCCTTTAATCATTTCATTTCCTTTTGACTTTGTTCGCGATGCAATTGTAACGTAAAAATTATTGTCCAGTAAATAGTCGACCATGGGTTTTACCACCATGCCGGCTCCGAGTATTAATACTTTTTTCATATGTGTTGTTTTTTTGTGGTGTGGAGCTGTTAAAATAAAGAATTTTTATCAGGAATAAAAATAATAAATTGGTAGTTAATCATATTATGTGCAAATATTCACTGTTGACTGATGTTAACGGAATGTTAATAAGAAATGAGCATACCATTCTTATATTCTTTTATGCATTGTTAATATTATTATAAATTTGTTAGGTTGAACCAATAATTTAAATCCAAAGTGGCAAAGAAAGGAAAAGACAAAGCAGTAGAAACCCCCCTGATGAAACAATACTACCGGATAAAGAGTCAACATCCGGATGCACTGTTGCTTTTCCGTGTAGGTGATTTTTATGAAACTTTTGGGGAAGATGCAGTGAAAGCCTCCGAAATTCTGGGAATCACCCTTACAAAAAGAGCGAATGGCTCTGCTTCCTATGTTGATCTTGCAGGGATTCCTTACCACGCTATTGATACCTATCTTCCAAAATTGGTAAGAGCTGGACAGAGGGTCGCAATATGCGAACAACTGGAAGACCCTCAAAAGGCCAAAAAAATTGTAAAAAGGGGCGTTACGGAAATGGTTACACCCGGCGTTTCCTTTAATGATAATGTGCTCGAACATAAAGAGAACAATTTTCTTGCTTCTGTTCACCTTGATGCTAATTATGCCGGTATTGCTTTTCTTGATGTTTCTACTGGAGAATTCCTTACAGCAGAGGGTAGTTTTGAGTATATTGATAAATTGCTGAATAGTTTTCACCCTAAAGAAGTTCTGTTTGAAAGAGGAAAAGAAAAACGTTTTAAAGAAGTTTTCGGCGATCGTTTTTATACTTATAAATTAGATGACTGGGTTTATACAGAGGATAATTCAAGGGATAAGCTTTTGCATCATTTTAATACAAATTCTCTGAAGGGTTTTGGAGTACAAAATCTTTTTCATGGTATTATTGCGGCGGGCTCTATTTTGCAATATCTTGAATTGACTCAGCATGAGAACATTAGACATATTTCGGCCCTTTCCCGTATCGAAGAGGAACATTATGTATGGCTGGATAAGTTTACCATACGCAACCTGGAATTGTTCGGCTCTATGCATGAAGAAGCCACAACACTTGTTGATGTGATTGACAGGACAATTTCGCCAATGGGAGGGAGGCTTCTTAAAAGGTGGATAACTTTGCCTCTGAAAGAGAAACAACCTATTGAAGAAAGGCATGACATTGTAGAATATATTCTCGGAGAGGAGGAGTTTCGCGGGATGCTTGAGGCACAGATACAAAAGATGGGTGACATTGAAAGAATCGTATCAAAAGTTGCCGTTGGCCGAATTAATCCCAGGGAGGTAATGCAACTGATGCATGCTCTCTATGCTATAGAGCCGGTAAAAAAGGCTTGCACCGACTCTGATAACCGTGCCTTAAAAAAAATTGGAGAACAATTAAATCCTTGCACTTCTATAAGAGAGAGGATTGAAAAAGAAATTAATCCTGATGCCCCTAATAATGTGAGTAAAGGGAATGTTATCAATGAAGGGGTGTCTGAAGAGCTTGATGAATTAAGAAGTATAGCCTTTTCTGCCAGAGACTACCTTGAACAACTCAAGGAAAGAGAAATTAAAAGAACAGGTATTTCTTCCCTGAAAATAAACTTCAACAATGTTTTTGGATATTATATAGAAGTCAGGAATACCCACAAGGATAAGGTTCCTTCTGATTGGACGAGAAAACAGACTCTTGTTAATGCTGAACGATATATTACTGAAGAACTAAAGGAGTATGAAGCTAAGATTCTGGGGGCTGAAGAAAAATCTTTACAACTTGAATCTGAGCTGTTTGGTAGCCTGGTACAAAGTCTGGCAGATTATATTAGCGCTATACAGCTTAATGCAGGGTTAATAGCCAAACTTGACTGCCTGCTTTCGTTTGCCAAAACAGCTGTTGAAAATGATTATTCCAGGCCCTCAATTAATGATTCCCTGGTACTAGACATCAAAGAAGGAAGACATCCCGTTATCGAAAAACAACTGCCATTAGATGAAGAGTATGTTTCGAATAATGTATACCTGGATAATGAAGATCAGCAAATCATGATTATTACAGGGCCTAACATGGCGGGGAAATCAGCGTTGTTAAGACAGACGGCTTTGATTGTTTTATTAGCACAGGTTGGAAGCTTTGTTCCTGCAAAATCTGCTGATATTGGCCTTGTTGACAAAATATTTACAAGGGTAGGGGCTTCGGATAATATTTCACTGGGAGAATCTACTTTTATGGTAGAAATGCATGAGGCAGCGAGCATATTGAACAACTTGTCAGAACGCAGCCTGGTATTGCTGGATGAAATTGGACGGGGAACGAGTACATATGATGGAATCTCTATTGCCTGGGCAATGGTTGAATATATTCACGAATACCCAAGAGCCCGGGCAAAAACACTTTTTGCTACGCATTATCATGAATTGAATGAGATGGAAAAGTCTTTTTCAAGGATTAAAAATTACAATATTTCTGTAAAAGAATTGGATGATAAGGTGATTTTTGTTCGCAAGCTTAAACGTGGTGGAAGTGAACACAGTTTCGGTATTCATGTCGCCCAGATGGCAGGTATGCCGAAAAGTGTTGTAGCCAGGGCAAATGAGGTTCTTAAAGACCTTGAAAATGCAGAAGAGAAAAATTCAATCTCAAAACCCGTCGGGGAGATAGCCGGCCACCGTGAAGGCTTGCAAACAACTATCTTTCAACTGGAAGATCCTGTGTTAAAGCAGATACGGGATGAGATAAAAAATATTGATATCAATAATCTAACACCAGTAGAAGCATTGAATAAACTGAACGAGATTAAGAGACATATAGGAATGAAGTAAATATAGAATTGTGACAAAAATGAAAGAATT
>JBKGZD010000053.1:0-15245 GCA_046545795.1 Bacteroidales bacterium
AACTGAATGACAACTGAATAACCATTGCTTACCTGTGTACTTGCATTAATTTTTGCTTTTATTTTGAAAACTATTATTAACTTTACGTCTCATTTTCTCCATATTTCGTAAAATCCAATAAACCATTGAGTTATGAATAAAAGGCTGACTGTTAATGTACGTTCAGAAATAGGTGAACTGGAAGGTGTAATATTGCATACGCCAGGAAGTGAAGTTGAAAACATGACTCCTAAAAATGCTGAAAGAGCTCTTTATTCAGATATTTTGAATTTATCTGTTGCTAAAAAGGAGTATTCTCAGTTTGAAGGTGTTCTGAACAAGTTAACACGTACATTTCAAGTGCAGGATTTGTTGGCAGACATTCTTTCCACCGAAAAAGTAAAGGAAAACCTGTTACAAAAGATATGTAAGTTCGAAGATCGCGGGGATGTATATAATTACTTGTTGGAACAATCGCCGGGAGAAACAGCAAGATCATTAATTCAGGGAGTAATTGAAGTTAAGGACACTTTAACTAAATATTTGAGTAAAGAGAGATATGCTCTACGACCACTGCATAATTTTTTCTTTACAAGAGATGCTGCAATGTCAGTCCTGGATGATGTACTGATAGGCAGAATGGCAAATGATGTCAGGGAAAGAGAGTCATTTATCATGGAAGCCATTTTTGATTATCATGATGTTTTCAGAACCAAAACGGTGAATCCTTTGAATCAGAAAAATATAGATCCGGCTGCAAGTATAGAAGGTGGTGATCTATTGGTGGCAAGAGATGATATTTTATGTATTGGTGATGGTTCGAGAACTACTTCCCATGGAATTGACTTTATCCTGAAACAGTTAATCAGACAAGGTGAGAAAGACAGGCATATATTAGTACAGGAATTACCATACAAACCCGAGTCTTTTATCCATCTTGACATGGTTTTTACCTTTCTGGATCAAAATGAATGCATGGTCTATGAACCACTAATTCTAAAAACAAACAGGTACCAGACAATACATATTCATATTAAAGATGGTAAAGTGCATAAAATAAAGGAAGAGGAAAGTTTGCTCCGGGCGTTAAAAACTTTGGGAATGGACTTAAAGCCTATTATGTGTGGTGGTACTAAAGACCCATGGCTGCAGGAAAGAGAACAATGGCATAGTGGTGCTAATTTTTTTGCTGTAGCTCCTGGTAAAGTGATTGGTTATGAAAGAAATTCCTATACTCTGGAGGAAATGAATAAAAATGGATATGAGATAATAAAGGCTAACGATGTTATAAACAATAAGGCTGATGTTTGCCAGTATAAGAAATGTGTTATTGCTATTGAAGGTTCAGAATTGCCAAGGGGTGGGGGTGGAGCCAGATGTATGAGTATGCCTGTCAGGCGGAAACAATTGAAACCTCCATTATAAAATAAACTTATGAACAAAAATGTAGGGAAAACTGACACCATAATCAGAATTATAATAGCTTTAGCTAGTTGCATTCATAAGAAAGAAAAACTTTAACTGTTAGGAGTTTGATAAGGCGTTTTCATGAGTAACCAAAATTTTAATTCTCAGGAGTTTAAGAGTGTTTGCGGTGAATTATAACACCAAAAACTATCAAAATTATCCCCAAACGAGGTTAGAATATTATTGATAATTAAATTAACAACTAAAAAATTGTTTGATTAGTCAGATACAACTTCCTTAAAATTAACAATTTATCCTCTATATGCCGCATGTTCTATCTGCCTTACTACTTAATGCCTACTACTGTTGATTCATGAAAAAAACAGAAGCTTTATTGCTCATAATTCAAGCATTTATTCCAGTCTTCTTCGAAATATTTTTGAATCCTCTGCAGCTCTTCCTCGTTAATAAGCTCCTTTTCTTTGATAGCTTTTTCTGGTATTAAGGTCGCAACATTTAAAATCAGGTATCGGAACATTTTTTTGTAGATTCTTAAAAAATAATTAATTCCAGTTTTACTGCTTGTTTTAGGTTCTTTAAATAGCCCTCTTTTGCTTATCCACCTTCTTATTATGAGTTGTTTTTTTGAGTAGGAAACATGAGTGGGTTTTAATGATAAATCTTCTAAGGGTGTTTCTGTCCCTAAATAGTCTAGCAATCTTCTTACAAATTCAACCGGCTCCTCTTTGAGTTGGTGATGGAATAAAACTAGTGGGGAATTATGGAATTTCTTTTCAATAATTTCTATAAACCTGAAGAAATACAGATATTTTTTTTTCCATTTTCCCTTATCATTATCAATATCAAGGAATTTATTTAATCGGTGAGGAAAACCATTTTTTACCGCTCTTTTATACTGTGAGGCTATCCATTTATCCTGGCGCCTCATTACGATAATAATTTTTGCTTTGGGGAAGCGCAGTGATATTTTATTAAGCTCATTTCCAAGCTTATCGTTGCTGATTTCATTGGAAATTAAGTATTTTTTATGATTTGTTTCAGCAATGATTTTTTCGTAATTATCATATTCTTTGCGTGTTACGTGGTGAATATCTTTCAGATGGGGGAATATCCTTTTTTGCAGGAATGTTGTGGCAGTTCTCTCAAGTCCGACATGAAAAAAAACTTCAGGTTTGTTATTCATTGATATTCTCTTTCTTGATAAAAGTCAAAGGTATTCTGGTATCAAAAAAAAATGTGTCCCACCTGTATTTTTGCAAGCGGGATGCATCATTATATCTATAGTGTTTTTATACGAGTTCTTTAACAATATCTGCAGCTTCTTTTAATGTGATTGCGGATTGTACTTTAAGCCCCGAATCATCAATCAACTTTTTGCCTTCTTCGGCATTTGTTCCCTGGAGGCGCACAATCACAGGGACATTAATTTTTCCAACCGATTTATAGGCATCCACTACACCCTGTGCGACCCGGTCACATCTGACAATACCACCAAAGATATTGATAAGGATTGCTTTTACATTGGGGTCTTTAAGGATTATCCTGAATCCGGCTTCTACTGTTTCTGAATTTGCTGATCCACCAACATCAAGAAAGTTTGCAGGTTGGCCCCCGGAGAGTTTTATGATGTCCATAGTTGCCATGGCCAGACCTGCTCCATTTACCATGCATCCAACATTACCGTCTAGTTTGATAAAATTCAGGTTGTTTTCATCTGCTTCCAGTTCTGCAGGGTCTTCTTCAGTTTTATCTCTCATTTCCTGGTATTTCTTATGCCTGAATAATGCATTATCATCAAGATTGATCTTTGCATCAGCAGCCATGATTTTATTGTCTGAAGTTTTGAACAGCGGATTAATTTCTACAAGCGAGGCATCAGTGTGCAAATATGCATTGTATAACTTCATAACAAATTTCACCATATTTTTGAATGCCTCTCCTGATAGTCCCAGGTTGAATGCGATGCGCCTTGCCTGGAAAGGTTGAATGCCTATCCCTGAATCAATCGTTTCTTTATGAATGAGGTGGGGCGTTTTTTCTGCAACAGATTCAATATCTACACCACCTTCTGTAGAATACATTATAAGATTCTTCCCAGAATCCCTGTTTAGAAGTACACTCATGTAGAATTCTTCAGGCTCAGATTCTCCGTCATAATAGATGCCTTGTTCTATGAGTAATTTATACACTTTTTTGCCTTCTTCTCCGGTTTGGGGAGTGATTAGGTTCATCCCCAGTATATTTTCTGCGTGTGTTTTAACCTCGTCCAGTGACTTGGCTATTTTTACTCCACCTCCTTTACCACGTCCACCTGCATGTATTTGGGCCTTAACAGCCCATGTATCTGTCCCTGTCTTTTTTTGAATGGTTTCTGCTGCTTGGGTAGCGTGATCTGCTGTTTCAATCATTATGCTTTCCGGAGTGGGTACTCCATTTTCTCTCAGTAATTCTTTGGCTTGATATTCGTGGATTTTCATGACTGCTGATTTTTTATAAATTATAACCATTTTGCAGTAAGCTAAGGGCTACACTGCTCCATTTATTATTTATCTTGAAGACAAGATAAATGTATTTCCAAAAATATAAAAATTTTATTCCACAGCTTTATTTAGAATAAATATAAATTAGCTGTTATTTTAATAACACTGTTAAAATAATAACAATAAAATTTATCTTTGTGTAGTTGTATAAAATAAAACACCAAAGATATATGAAACCTTCACAAATAGCAAAAATTTTGGGAGCAGAGTTGCTTTGCTCTACTGAAGGCAGAGAGCAAGATATACAAAATGCTTTTTCTTCTGATTTAATGAGTGATGTGCTTAAATTAGAAGCTGATCATACATTGTTAATTACAGGACTTGCGAATCTCCAGGCTGTTAGAACAGCCGAAATGGCCGATATTAACTGCATTGTATTTGCAAGAGATAAACGAGTGACAGACGAGATGGTAAACCTGGCTAAAGAAAATGGAATGACTGTAATCAGAACACCATTTTCCGTTTATCGAACTTCAGGAGAGTTATATAAAGCAGGTCTAAAACCAGTTTATTAAAAATATGGAATTCGAATATGACATAAAAGGAGGAGATTTTTCGCATGCCGGCTTTGCTTCCAGTAGTGTGAAAAAGATGCTCAAGCAATTGAATATACCTGGTGGTTTAATAAAGCGGATTGTGATTTCACTCTACGAGGCTGAGGTAAATATAGTAGCTCATGCATATGAAGGTAAAATATATGTAAAGATAGAAGCAGATAAAATCCTGATTTATGTAAAAGATAAAGGTCCGGGTATTAATGATATCGATAAGGCAATGGAGGACGGCTATTCAACAGCTTCGGAGGAAGTCCGCGAGATGGGTTTTGGTGCTGGTATGGGACTTTCCAATATAAAAAATAACTCTGATGAACTGGAAATTGACAGCACGGTTAATCAGGGTACAGAATTAAAAATAGTAACTAAATTATCTTAAATATGGAAACTGTTTTTCATCATGCATTGAAAATACAACGCGATATCTGTATAGGTTGTGCACATTGTATGAATGTATGTCCAACAGGGGCTCTCAGGGTAAGAAATGGAAAAGCTGAGTTGTACAATGAGCGATGTATAGATTGCGGAGAATGTTACAGGGTATGTCCTGTTAGTGCAATAAGTGTTGAACAGGATGATTTCCAGAAAATTTTTGATTATCCGACTCGTGTAGCTCTTATACCTGAGATTCTGTTTGGTCAATTTCCTGAGAATGTCGGTAAAAAATTAATTTATAATGCATTAAAACAGATTGGGTTTACCTCGGTATTTGAGGTGGAACATGCTGCAGATATCTTAAAACCTGCAACTGTAGAATATATTAAAAGCACTAAGCAGGAAAAACCTTTAATTTCAGCTTTCTGTCCTGCCATTGTAAGACTTATCCAGGTTAAATTCCCATCGTTGGTCGATCATATTATTTTACAAAAACCTCCATTGGATATTGCGGCAATGTATTACAGGCAAAAGCTTATCGAGCAGGGATATGAGTCCAGAGATATTGGTATTTTTTACATTACCCAGTGCGCTGCTAAGATTGCTGCTGTGAAAAGTCCCGTGGGAGAAGACGATTCAGAAATAGATGGTGTGATCAATATGGACTTCATTTACAATAAAATATATGCCACAATTAAGGACGAGAAAACTCAGCCTGCATCTGAAAAGGATGAGGAGCCTGAACTATCCTCAGAGGCAATGAACTGGAGTCTTACCCACGGGGAGGCAAATAGTGATTTTGGAAGGTGTTTGGCTATTGATGAAATTCAAAATGTGATGGAATTTCTTGAGAAAGTGGAAGATGGCGAAATGGATGGTATTGATTTCCTGGAACTAAGGGCTTGTGATGAAAGTTGTGCGGGAGGGATTTTAAATCCCGCGAATCGTTTCCTGGCAGCAGAACGCCTGAGAAAATATGCTCAATTACAGGAAAATAAAGTCCTGCATGAAAGTGAAATAATGAAATCTTACAATACTTTAAAACAGCGTATCGATCTTACACCTGTAGTCCCAAGGTCGATACTTAAGCTTGACGAGGATATGAGCCGTGCATTGAAAAAGATGAAGAGGGTGCAGGATATTATGAGTCGTTTGCCAGGGGTAGACTGTGGTACCTGTGGTGCTCCAACTTGCTCTGCTCTTGCACAGGATATTGTAAAAGGAGAGGCCACCTTAAAAGATTGTATTTTTATTCAGCGCCGATATGAACAAAAAGGCCTCATAAGTAAAGATGAAGGTTATGAAATAATGAAGAGAATATGGGGGAGTGAAAATTTAGGTTCTATAAAATAATCAAATAATATAAAACTTGAAATATGACTGTAAAAGAATTGGTAGACAGCTTAGGGCTGGAAATTTATAGTGGCCAGCAAGGTTTGGATAAACCAGTGAAAGGTGGCTATACTTCTGATTTGCTTAGCGATGTAATGGGTCATGCTAAAGAAGAACAGGTATGGGTTACCCTGCAAACACATAAAAATGTAATGGCTATTGCATCCCTTAAAGATTTGTCAGCAGTTATTCTGGTTAAAAATAACAAACCTGATGAAGATACTGCCCAACAAAGCAACGAGGAAGGTTTACCTGTATTGGGTACTTCAAAGGGTTCATTTGAAATTTCAGGAGAGATATATAAATTGCTGAAAGACAATGAGTAGAATATGTAAAAATTCCTCGTTTTTCCTTCAGATGTTAATGATAATTCTGTATGACCACTGAGAAATTGAATAATAAACATGAACTTATTTAAAGCGGATTTACATATACATACAGTACTTTCGCCCTGTGGTGACCTGGAGATGAGTCCGTATAATATCATAGTCAAGGCAAAACAGGAAAATATACATATTTTGGGTATCACAGATCATAATTCTGCCCGGCAATGTAGAACGGTAAGAAGAATTGCTGAAAAAGAAGGTATATTCATTCTCTGTGGGATGGAAATTACTACAAAAGAGGAAGTACATTGCCTCGCGTTTTTTGATAGTACTGAGGCGCTCGAAAAATTTGACAAGTATGTTTATGATAATTTAGCAGATATAAAAAACGAGCCGGAGAAATTTGGTTACCAGGTTGTCGTTGATGAAGATGAATTAATTACCGAAGAACCGGAAAAGCTTCTGATTTCTGCTACTACTCTTGCCATAGATGAAGTGGAAAAGAAGGTTCATGAAGCTGGTGGTTTATTTATTCCCGCACATATTGACAGGTTGAGAAATGGGATAATCGGGCAATTGGGCTTTATCCCCCCCGGATTAAATTCAGATGCCCTGGAGCTGTCCAGGTTCACAAATTATGATGAATTTATAAAAGCCAACAAGGAATATTCGAAACATTCATTTATTCATAGCTCTGATGCGCATTATCTCGATGAAATTGGACAGGCTGCCAGTGATTTTTATTTGAAAGAATTGTCTTTTGATGAAATTAAAATGGCATTACACAGGAAAAATGGAAGAAAAGTATTAGTCAATGGTCTTTAAGGGATATGTTGACTGGCATAAACAAAACCATGAGAGTTCCAGAAGACCTTTGATAAATTGAAAAATAAACTTATGAAAAATATTGCATATCATATTCTGGATATTGTTCATAATTCTGTTAATGCAAAAGCAAAGTTGGTGGAAATTATTATAAAAGAAATAACCAGCCAGCAAATGCTTGCATTGACAATCAAGGATGATGGCAGAGGAATGGCAGAAGAGGAAGTAGAATGTGCCAGTGACCCTTATTTTACAAGGAGAAAGACACGTCATGTAGGAATGGGTATTCCTCTTTTGAAACAGAATGCCGAGCAATCTGGTGGACGATTTCAGATTGATTCCTGTATAGGTAAAGGCACTTTAGTTTATGCCGAATTTGATACCGGTCATATTGATTGTCCACCTTTAGGAGATATTTCAGGAGTTATTCATTCTATGATGACTACTATACAGGGGGTAGACATTTTTTATAAACATAAAAAAGATGAAAATGAATTTTGCCTGGACACAAGAGAGGTAAAGGAAATTACCGGAGAGACTCCATTGTACCATAAAGAAATAAGCAAGTATCTTAAAGAAATGATTGTGGAGAACCTTGGGGCGATAGGGGTGAAACAGGGTACTATAGGTTATACAACATAGTTTTTTGGTTGCTTACAATATATCGCCTGCTTACCTTTATACTCAATTTTAATCTGCATTATTTCGATTTAAATATTGTCTGCGAATTTTTAATTAATTCTTTGGATTATATTTTTTAATGAGGATTTCGGTAGGTCATAATAAGGTTCTTTAGGAAAAACGAAGGTTTATTTAGAATAATTTTAAATTACCTGTTATTTTATTAACAGTGTTAAAATAATAACAATTAATTGTATATTTGCATTGAAAAACACTAAGTCATTATAAAAAGACACAAATTACAAGAAACAGTTAATAAATTAGAAACCATGGCAAAAATCAAGTCTTTAGAAGACCTAAAAAAAAGAAAACAAGATCTGCAAAAGAAAGTAGATCTTAGAGAGCGTGCCGACCATTCTGAATCATATGTTCAGATTAAGGTTGGGATGGCTACCAGTGGTATCGCATCAGGAGCAAAAGAAGTAATGGAATTTCTTATAGATACGCTTGAAAAACGCAATATTGAAGCTGTTGTTACACAGGCTGGTGATATGGGTTATAGTTTTGCTGAACCTACTATTGAGGTAACAAAACCCGGCGAAGAACCTGTGGTTTTTGGCTATGTTGATCGCGAAAAAGCTGACGAGATTATTGAAAAATATATCAAGAAAGGTGAGCTTGTAGATGGCATTATACCTCAAAATTACAGAACAATTGATGATGAATAAAAATATAGGAGGAGTAAAAATATGACAAAATATAAGATGCATTTGCTTGTATGTGGTGGCACAGGTTGCCGTGCCTCAGCAAGCGACGCGATTACAGAAAGTTTAAAACAAACACTGGAGGATAAAGGTCTTCAGGATGAAGCTCAGGTTGTAATGACAGGTTGCTTTGGGTTTTGTGAGAAAGGACCTATAGTAAAAGTGTTACCTGATAACACTTTTTATACTGAAGTAAAACCTGATGATACCAGGGAAATTATTGAAGAACACATAATAAAAGGACGATCTGTTGAGCGACTTCTCTATAAAGATCCTGAAAAAAATGAGATTGTTAAGGAATCCCAGAAAATGGATTTCTATAAAAAACAAATAAGAATTGCTCTGCGGAATTGTGGTTTTATTGATCCGGAGAATATTGACGAATACATTGCACGGGATGGATATTTTGCCCTTGGAACTTGTTTGAATGAGAAGAAACCCGTGGATGTGATTAATGAAATTAAAGAATCGGGACTGAGAGGACGTGGTGGTGGCGGTTTTCCGGCAGGATTGAAATGGGAATTTGCTTCAAAAAACCAGTCTGACCAGAAATACGTGGTTTGTAATGCTGATGAAGGTGATCCGGGTGCATTTATGGACAGATCAATCCTTGAGGGAGACCCTCATGCTGTGCTTGAAGCTATGGCAATATGTGGCTATGCAACAGGTGCAGATAAAGGACTTATATACATTCGCGCTGAATACCCTCTGGCAATTAAGCGCCTGAAAATTGCAATCGATCAGGCAAGAGAATATGGTATGCTTGGCGAAAATATTTTTGACAGTGGTTTTAGTTTTGATGTACAACTACGATATGGAGCCGGAGCATTCGTTTGTGGTGAGGAAACAGCTTTGATTCATTCAATGGAGGGTGAAAGGGGAGAACCTACTTTTAAGCCTCCTTTTCCTGCTGAATCAGGTTATCTTGGTAAGCCTACAAATGTGAATAACGTTGAGACTTATGCCAATGTTCCCATTATTATAAACAAGGGCGCAGGCTGGTTTAAAAAGATTGGTACAGAAAAATCCTCAGGAACTAAAGTATTTGCTCTTGCCGGAAAAGTTAATAACGTAGGTCTTATTGAAGTCCCAATGGGAACCACTCTCCGTGAGGTTATATTTGAGATCGGCGGAGGGATTAAAGACGGTAAAAAATTTAAGGCTGTACAAACAGGTGGTCCTTCGGGAGGTTGCCTCACTGAAGAACACCTCGATACCCCGATCGATTTTGATAACCTTCTGGCCGTAGGTTCTATGATGGGATCAGGAGGAATGATCGTAATGGACGAGGATGATTGTATGGTTTCTGTGGCTAAATTTTTCCTTGAATTCACAGTTGAGGAATCTTGCGGGAAATGTTCGCCTTGCAGAATAGGTAACAAAAGGTTACATGAATTACTGGAGCAGATAACTAAGGGAAAAGCTACAATGAAAGATCTGCAGCGGTTAAAGAATATGTGTAATGTAATTAAAGATACATCTCTTTGCGGATTAGGGCAAACATCACCAAATCCGGTTCTTTCAACTCTTGAAAACTTCTGGAATGAGTATGTTGCACACGTTGAAGACCAGAGTTGTCCTGCAGGTTCATGTAAGGACTTGATGAAGTATGAAATTATACCGGAAAATTGTGTTGGATGTACTGCTTGTGCACGTGTTTGTCCTGTTGGAGCAATAGCAGGAGAAAGAAAACAAGTTCATGAGATTAACCAGGAAACTTGCATAAAATGTGGTGCTTGCTATGATGCTTGCAAATTTGATGCTGTAACCATAAAATAATTATAGATGATGGAAAAAGTTAAATTAACAATAGATAATAAAGAGGTTGAAGTTCCCAAGGGAACGACAATACATAAGGCTGCAAAGGAAATTGGCATTGATATTCCGGTTCTTTGCTACATGAATCTGGAAGACATTGGTGTTGAAAATAAACCGGGTGGATGCCGTGTTTGTGTGGTTGAAGTTGAAGGTCGTCATAACCTGGCACCTTCATGTGCTACCGAAGTGGCCGAAGGAATGGTTGTAAAGACTCATACTATGCGTGTTATCAACGCAAGGCGTACCGTGGTTGAGTTTATACTCTCCGACCATCCAAAAGATTGCTTGACATGTAAAAAGTCAGGCAACTGTGAGTTACAGGACCTTGCCATAAAGCTTGGCATTCGGGAAATACCCGACCAGGAATATGCTGAAATGTCCACTTATAAAACCGATTATTCACCTTCTATCGTAAGGGAACTTGATAAATGCATTATGTGCAGAAGGTGTGAAGTGATGTGTAATGAGTTCCAGACTGTTGGGGCACTGAATGCTTTTAACAGGGGCTTTGAGGCAGCTGTGGCTCCTGCTTTTGAAATGGATTTACAATATTCACCTTGTACATATTGTGGTCAGTGTGTTGCTGTTTGTCCTACAGCGGCATTAACAGAAGTTGATCATACAAGAGATTTGATTGATGCTATTTCTGATCCGGATAAGACAGTAATTGCTCAAACAGCACCTGCTGTACGTGCAGCACTTGGTGAAGAGTTTGGTAATAAGCCAGGAACCCTTGTTACTGGTAAAATGGTTACTGCATTGAGAAGACTGGGCTTTGATTATGTGTTTGATACAGATTTTGCAGCTGATTTAACAATTATGGAAGAAGGGGCTGAATTGCTTGACAGATTATCCAAGTACCTCAATGGAGACAAGGATGTAAAAATGCCTATGCTTACATCTTGCTGCCCGGCATGGGTAAGCTTTATTGAACATCATTTCCCCGATCTGAAAGATGTTCCATCTTCAGCTCGTTCGCCCCAACAAATGTTTGGCTCAATTGCTAAAACTTATTTCGCTGATAAAATTGGAAAGAAAAGAGAGGATATTGTTGTGGTTTCTGTTATGCCATGTCTGGCAAAGAAATATGAATCTCAGCGGGACGAATTTAAGACTGATGATAATCCGGATGTTGATTTTTCAGTTACAACAAGGGAGTTAGCTCATCTTATCAAGGAAGCTAATTTTGATTTGAATAACCTTCCTGATGAAGATTTTGACAGGCCAATGGGAGAATCAACCGGTGCTGGAGTTATTTTTGGTACAACGGGAGGTGTTATTGAAGCTGCTACCAGAACAGCTTATGAGCTCTATACCGGAAAAGAGTCAGAAAAGATTGACTTTGAGGAGTTAAGAGGCTTTGATGGTATTCGAAAGGCAACGGTAAACTTTGAAGGGCAGGATATAAATATTGGTATCGCTCATGGCTTGGGCAATGCAAGAAAACTCCTGGAGGCAATTCAAAAAGGAGACTCTGAGTTTCATGCTATCGAAATCATGGCATGTCCGGGTGGTTGTATCGGTGGAGGTGGCCAACCTCTGCATCATAACGATACTGCTATTCTGAAAGCTCGTCAAAAGGCTATATATGAAGAGGATAAAAATAAGCCATTAAGAAAATCTCACGAGAATCCTGAGATTAAAAAGCTCTATGAAGAGTTCCTTGAAAAGCCTATGAGTGAGAAGGCACATAAATTGTTGCATACAAAATACTTCGATCTGAGCAGAAAGATTGAAATCAGTTAATATGATATAAAATACAGGAGGATTAAATCCATGTCTAGAATAAAAGTTAAAATCAAAGAACAGGATCTCAAAAAAATACAAGAGATCTGTGCCGAGCATAATCACCATCCTGGTGAGCTAATTAATATTCTTCAGCAAGCACAAGAGTATTTTGGGTATTTACCTGCTGAGATACAGGAAGCTATTGCTAATGAACTGAAGATTGCTGTTGCCAAAGTATATGGTGTTGTGACGTTTTATTCTTTTTTCACAATGATTCCACAAGGGAAATATCCTATTTCAATATGCACAGGGACAGCATGTTATGTGAGAGGTGCAGATAATGTTTTGCAGGAATTTAAACGAAAGCTTAATATTGAAGTCGGAGAAAGTACAGAGGATGGTAAATTTTCAATTAATTGTTTGAGATGTGTTGGAGCTTGTGGCTTGGCGCCAGTTGTGCTTGTAGGCGATAAAACTTATGGTCGTGTGGCGCCTGATGATGTTGAAGGAATAATAGCTGAATATAAAGATAAAGAGTGATTATTTTAAATAGGTTAGTTTTAGGGTTTAGGGTAAATGACAGACAATTAACCATTTAAAAAAAAGGCATCTGTTAACGCAGATGCCTTTAAATTTGTACTGATTTTATTTTAATCCGAATTGTTTGAAAACGGAAATTTACATATTGATTGTTGTTGGCTTTTATTTAATGATTAATTTCTTTGTTCCCTTTCCCTCTTCTGTTATAACAGAGAAAAGATAGATGCCGCTATTTAACCCCGGAAGAGATAATTCATATTGTTTTCCAGTCATAATATTGAGTAACTTATCTGTGAAGATTAGTTTTCCTTCCAAAGTATGAATTTTTACAGAGGCTTCACCTGATGAGACATCATTGAAAGATATAGAGAGATCTCCGGTTGATGGATTCGGGAAAATCTCAAAGTGGTCTTGTATGTTAACATGACTTTTAGCACTTGTTACCGCGTCTCCCTTTACTTCTATGGTGAATTCTCCAGTAACACCACCGGCACTCCCATCCATCTGGAGCCAATATGTTTCTCCTTTCGTTAATCCTTCAAGATCCATTATTGCTGCTGCATAATTTTCCTCTTCTCCAAAATAGTCATCATTTGCTGCCAGAAGTGTGTGTTTATCATCAACAAGAATATCGTCACACTTTTCTGCTTCATATAGTGCAATTTGGGTATCCAGCCTTTTGGTAATAAATGATATTGCTCCAGTATCCGGCATTGTGAATTTGAACCATACAGTATGTTGTAAGCCACCTTCCGCGCACCATTTCATCTCTTCTTCGCAGGGATTAGAACCTGTTGTATCCGGCATAGGCTCGTTGGGTTGTACTGTGGCAAATTCATTAGTGAAAGGGCCATTCGTACCCGCTTCTAGTTCAAAAGCGTCACATACATCATCATTCTCGGGGTGCATGGAATAAATCACCTTTATTGAATCCGTGTCTTCGCAATTTTCTGTAATACCTGTGACTTTATAGAATATAGTATCCGGTTCTTCTTTGTTCAAATATATTGTTGCGTAAGAACCTTGTGTTTCTACCAATCCTTCAGCATCTTCCCAGATATAGTTTTCAGCTTCTCCATTAACTTTAATAGTAACTTCTTCTCCCATACCTATATTCTTTTCTGGTTGTGAGAAAAATATGTGAAGTTTGTCGCTGACCAGAATATTTTTAGCTTTTGTTAAGCTATCTTTTCCATTTTCGCCTTCCACTTCCAGGGTTATATCCTTGGCTCCAGGAGTATCGTAGACAACTTTATGGGGGCCGGCTCCTGTAGTATCTGCAGGATTTGCATCACTTCCGAAATTCCATTGTAATGAATCTACATCGCCTTTTGAGTTGTTGTAAAAGGTTACGGTATCTTCCATGCAGAGCTTTTCTTTATCTGAATAGAAGGAAGCCTGCGGGTTATTTCTTGATGCATAAGCTCTTATGCAAAGATCAAGTTCATTGTTCTCAATATCACTACCAACCGGGGTAAATTCCTGACCATCGTTGCTTACCCAATGATAACCCGATGGTTTTATTTCAGGGTCTGCATAGCCATCAATAGCCATTTCTACAGGAAGGGGATATTGATAATTGGGAGTCTGGTAACGTACCAGAACGTAAAAACTATCTGTGGGTTCAGCATCGACTTCAATTGTATGATATCCAGGGTAAGTGAAACTCTGTCCGTTTCTTTCATCTAACAACCCTGTTAATTCTCCGGTCTCTTCATCAAACCCATCAAATATTTTAACATCAAGTTTAGTATCATAGCTGTTTGTAAAAGTACCAATCCTTCCAATCGTATCTTTGCCTTCTGCTTTAAATTTAATTAATCCGTATGCTTCTTCGTCGCTAAATCCATAGCTGGTAACCATACCCAGCTTATCATGCATATAAAGTGTATCATGTTGATTTGTCTCCCATTTGACAGGATAAAGTGCATTGCTACCCAGGACTCTTGTATCTTCGTATGCAAGGTAGAAGTATCCATTTTCTCCCCAGTCGTCGCCCCAACTATTTTTTATGATCCATGCCCCTTTAGAATCGGGACTCATTGGTCCACCTGTTATTTCTTTATTATCATCCCAGCCTATAATTAACACTCCATGATCTGAGGGTTCATCTCCTGGATAATACCATGTATGGTCATTTGAATTGTAATAGTTTTGTTCCTCTGAGGCACGCATAGATGTGGATATAGCCCCATATTCCATGATATTTCGTTTTATTTCATCCCTGTTATCAGGAAGCCACCTTGCTTCAGGAACATATTGAACGGTTTCCGGATCAGAATTGCATGGGGAAGTTGATGATAATTCCTCATAGGGGTCATCTTCTTCAGCTACGGGCCCGTCTAATCTTGTCAG
>JBKGZD010000054.1:0-14963 GCA_046545795.1 Bacteroidales bacterium
GTAGTACCCAACTCCAAGGGAGGCTGGGACGTGAAAAAATCAGGTTCATCTAGAGCCAGCAAGCACACAGACACCAAGAAAGATGCTGTTGATGCAGCGAGAAAAATGAGCAAAAATCAAAAAACTGAACTTTTCATTCATAAAAAGAATGGAAAATTTCAAAACAGAGATAGTCATGGGAATGATCCTTATCCGCCAAAAGGATAATGCTTAGTTTATTAAATATGAAATAAATGCATATGGATGTTGAAAAACTTAAATATCTCCGAGAATCAGAAGATAATGTAGAATTTAAAGAAGCCAAAGGTGGGAACTATTCATTTAACGGTGGAAGTCATCCTGATCCGGCAAAACGCAGACGATGTATTCTGGGTTATGTCACTGCTTTAGCTAATGAAGGTGGTGGATACCTCGTTTTTGGGTTAAAGGATAAATATCCCCATGAAATCGTTGGAAGCAAACAGAATGAAGGTTCTGTAGGTCAACTTAAAAGCAAAATATACAACCAAACAGGAATAAGAGTTCATGCTGCTGAACTATTCGATAAGAATAACAAAAGAGTATTAGTTATCGAAGTACCCTCAAGGCCAGTTGGAAAAGCATATAAGTTTGAAGATGTTCCTTTAATGAGAATTGGGGAGGAGCTTAAGCCAATGGCAGATCAAATGTACTTTAAGATACTCCAGGAACAAGAACCAGACTTTTCTCAACAAATTTGCAAGGGTGTTAAAATTAAAGATTTGGATAAAGATGCTATACAGGTACTTAAACAAAAGTATGCCCGTAAACAAAACAACTCACAATTTTTAAGCTTAAAAGATGAGCAAATACTAAGTGATCTGGATTTAATATCAGGGAATAGAGTCACAAATGCTGCAGTTATTTTATTAGGCAAAGAAGAAATCCTCAAACAGAAATTGCCCCAAGCTTCAATAATGTTAGAATATAGACAGACTGATCATCAAATAAATTTTGATCAGCGATTTAAATTTCAAGGCCCATATTTTCTGATCATTGAGAAACTTTGGGAGACTGTAAATATTAGAAATGGTTCTTTTCCAATCCAAAATGGACCTTATATTTTTGATATACCCTATTTTAATCAGGAAGTTATTAGAGAAGCCATTAATAATGCAATTGCTCATAGGGATTACAATAAAACAAGTGAAACTGTGATCAAACAGTATCCTACGAGACTTGAGATTTCAAATCCTGGTGGTTTCCCTGTAGGTGTTGAGTTATCAAATATACTTATTGTCCCTAGCACACCAAGGAATCGTTTATTAGCAGATGTTCTGCAAAAGACAGGAATTGTTGAGAGATCAGGTCAAGGTATTGACAAGATATTTTATCAAACACTTTCGGAAGGTAAACAAGTTCCTGACTATTCAGAGTCAGATGATTTTCATGTCAACCTAAAATTATCATCAGTAATAGAGGATAAAGCATTTGCTTTGTTCATTGAATCTGTTCAAACAGAATACAAAGACGATGAAAAACTTTCAGTATTTGAGATAATTGCATTAAATAAAATCAAAAAAGGTCTTTCTAAGAATGAAATTAATCCAAAAATGCTTGATAGACTTATAAAGAGAGGTTTAGTTGAGAAAAAGGGCAAAACGAAAGGTGTTAAATATATTTTGACAAGAGAGTACTACGAATTCATTGATGAAAAAGCTTCTTATAGTAAAGAAACAGATTGGGATGACAAGCAAGCATTTCTTATCATATTGCAACATTTGCAAAAATTTGAGAAAGCAAAAATGAAAGATTTTGTTGAACTTTTTGAAGGTCGTTTAACAAGAAAACAAGTTAGATATATTGTTGAGAAGTTAGTTGAAAGAAAAGATCTCGAAAAAGAAGGACAAGGAAAAGGAACTACATACACAATTGGTAAAAATTTTATTGAAAGTATGGATATACTATCAAAAGCTGTCGACATAGGTTTAAAGCAAATGAGGGAAAATGGAGAATTGGATGATGAAAATTAAATTGGCCAAAAATTGGCCAGAAAATTGGCCAGAAAATGTTAATAAAAATGCCTAGATGTTGATAAGCTAGTAATAACTAACATAATATTAACAACAAAAAAATGACCAAAAATAAAAAACCGCATATATGGTAATACGGCCAACCAGCTCCTTCACCCCAATGGGTGATAAGTAGTACAAATATAAAGAATTAACAAAATGCACCAAAAAATTTCCTTCGAAGAAAACCACATATCACAGTTACCTGCCCTGGAACTGTTCATTAAACTGGGATATACGTATCTTTCTCAAAAAGAAATTGAGCAGGAAAGAAGGGGCAAAAACACCAATGTATTGCTGGAAGACATCCTGGAAAGTCAGCTCCGTAAGCTGAATAGTATCCATTACAGGGGTGAAGAATATTCTTTTTCCAACAACAACATTCAAAACGCCATCAAAGCCCTGAAAAACTTCCCGCTAAAAGATGGCCTGATAAGCACCAGTGAAAAAGTGTTTGACCTGATTACCCTGGGTAAAAGCTTTGAGGAGAACATCAAAGGGGACTCCAAAAGCTTTACCCTGGAATACATCGATTGGGATCATCCCGAAAACAATGTATTTCATGTTGCTGCAGAATTTGAAGTACAAAGAACGGGAACCATCCAAACCTACCGTCCGGATATCGTGCTTTTTGTGAATGGCATTCCGTTTTCTGTCATTGAAGCGAAAAGACCAGACCTGACTACATCAGACAACAAATCACCTTTGGAACAAGCCATTTCACAGCATTTACGAAACCAGCAGTCCGACGGGATCATGGATCTTTACATCTACACCCAGGTATTGGGTTCAATATGTTCTAATGATGCCCAATATGCGACTACCGGAACAGAAAAAGAATACTGGTTTTACTGGAAGGAACAAAAACCGGAAGATGATAAAATAAATACCATAGTCAATACAACTTTGGAAAAAGCTCAACGGGATAAACTGTTTTCCGGTAAATTTGCTTACCTGAAATCCTATTTTGAAAAAAAGGAAGAAAATCCGGTTTCAGTCACCCCGCAGGATAGATTATTGTATTATGTATTCTCCCCTTCCCGATTGATTGAGTTAACCAATAAGTTTATTGTGTATGACGAAGGGATTAAAAAAGTTGCCCGCTATCAACAGTATTTTGCTGTACAAAATACATTGTTGAGGGTAAGAAACCTGGAAGGCGGCCAGAGGCAAGGAGGTGTGATCTGGCACACACAAGGCAGCGGAAAATCCTTAACTATGGTTATGCTGGCAAAATCACTGGCCATGGAGCCTAATATTCAGAATCCTCAAATTGTACTTGTAACAGACCGCGTTGATTTGGATGATCAGATTTATGGTACGTTTAAAAATTGCGACAAAGAGGTTATTAAGGCCAAAACAGGAAAACACCTGGGAAAATTGATAAACACAAAAACCGATAAAATCATCACCACGGTAATCGACAAATTTGAAGCAGCCCTGAAAAAAGGAGAGGTAATTGATGAATCCCCGAATATCTTCGTATTGGTTGATGAATCACACAGAAGTCAGTATGGCGAATCGCATGTACGCATGAGAAAGGTTTTTCCCAATGCTTGCTATATCGGTTTCACAGGTACTCCGTTAATGCGAAAAGACAAAAATACAGCAGCTAAATTTGGTGGGTTTATTGATAAATATACCATCGACCAGGCAGTAAAAGACAAGGCTGTGGTTCCACTACTCTACGAAGGAAGAGAAGTAGTTCAGAATGTCAATCAAAATCCGATTGACACCTATTTTGACATGATATCCGAACCCCTTTCAGAATATCAAAGAGGCGATCTGAAGAAAAAATTCAGTCGATCCGATCAGCTCAATGAAGCCGAACAAAAAATACACCGTATTGCCTGGGATGTGAGTCTGCATTTTAAAACCGAGTGGCAAAACACTGGGTTTAAAGGACAACTAACTGCCCCAAACAAGAAACGAGCAGTAAAATACAAACAATTTTTTGATGAGATTGGATTGATATCAACGGAATTGCTTATATCAGGACCGGATACAAGAGAAGGCTATGAAACATTTTACGAAGAACCTTCTGATGAAGTATTGAAGTTTTGGAAACAGATGATAACCCGGTACGGAAGCGAAAAGCAATACAACGAACAGGTCATAAACGCTTTCAAAAAATCAGACAAACCAGAAGTCATCATTGTGGTTGATAAATTGCTCACTGGATTTGATGCACCAAGGAATGTGGTTCTTTACATTACCCGGAGCTTAAAGGAACACTCATTGCTTCAGGCTATTGCCAGAGTAAATCGTGTTTTTGAAGGGAAAGACTTTGGCTTCATAATCGATTACTATGGCATTCTGGGTGAATTAGACCAGGCATTGACAATGTACAGCGAGCTCTCAGGATTTGATGAAGAGGATTTGGAAGGCACGCTGATTAGTGTTCGGGAAGAAATTAAGAAATTGCCCGAGAAATACAGTCAGCTCTGGGATATTTTCAAAACCATCAAAAACAAATACGACGAAGAAGCTTACGAACAATTATTGGCCGATCAAAAAATAAGGGAAGATTTTTACGACAGGTTATCCAGCTTTAACAGGACTTTTAAAGTAGCCTTATCCACCCTTGAATTTGTTGAAAATACGCCAGAAAAAACCATTGAAAAATATAAAAACGATGCAAAATTTTTCCAACGTCTGAGAATATCTGTGAAAAGAAGATATTCCGATGAAATCGATTACAAACAATACGAAAAACAAATTCAGAAACTGATTGATACACATATCACTTCAGATGAGGTCATTCAGCTAACCGACCAGGTGAATATTTTTGAAAAGGAGAAATTTTCCAAAGAAGTCGAACGAATAGAAGGGAAAGCCGCTAAAGCAGACACCATTGCTTCCAGGACCAAGAAAACCATTAACGAAAACATGGATGATGATCCCGTCTTCTATAAAAAGTTTTCCAAACTTTTGCAGGAGGCTATAGATGACTGGCGACAACGAAGAATATCAGATGCAGAATACCTGGAGCGTGTTACAAGTGTAATGAATTCAGTTCAAAAAGGAACTACGGACAATGTCCCGGATAATTTAAAAAACAAAGAAGTAGCCCAGGCATTTTACAGATCAGCCGAAGAAAGTCTAAAAGACAAGGTCCCCAAAGGTAAAAAACAAGATATTGCTGCAGAAATAGGATTAAACATTGATGAGATTATAAACAAACATAAAATAGTGGACTGGCAAAGGATGGATGATATCAAAAACAAGATGAGCCAGGATATTGAAGACTTTCTCTTTAAAATGAAAGAACAACATAACCTGGATATTGGTTGGGATGAAATAGATGATATCATTGAGAAATCATTAAGCATTGCTGAGAGGAGATATTAATTAACAACCAATCAAACCTTTGTCTTGAAGATGAGCAAACATCACATCAAATATGGAAATACCACTATCGATTTTGATTTAGAATACTCAAATCGCAAATCACTTGGGATAACAGTACATCCAGATACAACCGTGTTGGTAAAAGCCCCTGAGAATACCGATTACTCAAAGATTAAGTCTAAAGTGCAAAAAAGAGGTCGATGGATTTTAAAACAAAGAAATCATTTTGAATCTTTCCTTCCGAATACCCCGGAACGAAAATATGTCTCCGGTGAAACACACCTATATCTTGGAAAACAATACAGACTAAAGCTGTTCGAAGACGATTCGGAACAAGTAAAAATGATCCGGGGATATATCCAGGTATATACCAAAGACAAAACGAACAAAGAACGCATCAAAGGTCTGTTAACCCAGTGGTATAGGAACCATTTTGAAAAGAAAATAAACGAGCACTTGGAAGAAAACATGGAACATTTCCAGCAATACAACCTGAAAAAACCTGAAATCCAGGTAAGAAAAATGAAAAATCGCTGGGGAAGCTGCACCCCCAAAGGAAAACTAATCATCAATCCTGAAATCATAAAAGCTCCAAGCCGGTGCATCGATTATGTAATCATCCACGAGCTTTGTCATCTTATTCACCCCACCCACAGCAAAGATTTTTACGCACTACAAACCAAAATGATGCCCGACTGGAAAAAATGGAAGTTTAGACTAGACGAGATGTTGAGTTGAAAGACAAATCTTAACTGTCTATTTTCCTATAAAATTATCCGTTGCTAATTAGGAGAAGCTTTCATCCCCTTATAAACAGAAAAGTTAAAGCTGAACGTGTTATTATGTCAATTCTCGATTAATCCCGTAACTGAGCTTTAAATAAAATCAAATTAAAAAAGGGGGGCTGGCTCTACGGTGTACGATAATGAACAAAACAAAAGGGTTGTTTATATAATGGGAAATAGGTAAAAAACATTTACAGAGCACGTAGGTTTACGGTAATCAGTGGGGCTGGTTCTACGGTAAACATAAAAAGTAGGTATGAACTACTTTATAGAGGTTCCTCAAAATTTCATATAATATTCCCATGACTCAACTACTACCTATTTGTTTGATTACCATAACATTCAACATCATTTTGAAACTTTAAATTATGATTATTTGTTTTTTGTTTGTGCATATTTGTATATATTTGTCACTTAAAGTGATTTTTTGTATTATAGTGTAAACTTTTGTTATTTACTTTCGTTATTATTATAAATTTACAATATATTCTATGGATACTATTAGTCAATATGACAGTAAACTTGAAAGTCAAATAAAAGACTGGTTTGATGAAATAATTTCTTCATTGAGGCTTGATGAAGTTCTTTTTGAAAAAGATCTTTTAGATAAGGAAAAAAAAACTATACAAAACACTTAGTTCAGGAAATAGCCTGAAGATTCATGATATGGCTTACAATCAAGCTAAGATGTTTTTTATTGAAATAATGCTTCTTGATTATTTAGATGAACTAAGAAAGAAAAAAGCTATTCCTTTAAGATTAGCTTTTGATATATCAAAATCAAAGATTTTAGTATGGGCTGAAATTAATGATGATGAAGAAGAATTAGAAAAAAGATTAATTCTTGCTGAAGCTTTAGTTAATTCAAAATACTACCCGCATGGTTTCTCCATAAACTCAACTATTATTGAAAAAAGCGATAATTTACCAATTCCTAGCCACTATAAAACAATAAATAAATAGTCTTGCCCTCTTTTAACGAGCATATTAACCAAGCAAAAAGCAATCTTAACTTTTTAATGGTTACAAATACGACTGTAACAAATTATTGGGATTGGCAAGTAACTATTGTATTTTATTCTGCATTACATCTAATAGATGCACATGTAACTTATAAAACCAATCAACATTACCGATCCCATGATGCAGTTAGGCAAGCAATAAACCCTTATACTTATTCGCCTGCAGCTTTAGATGAAGATTGCTATAGTGCTTATGAATCATTATTTAAACTATCTAGACGCTCTAGGTATTTAATAAACGAAAAACACAAACCCGACAGTGCCCACTTTACTTTCGAAAAGCACCTTGCGAGAGCCATCAGGCATTTGTATAAAATTATGGCTACAATGAAAACCAAATATGAATTATCATACCCAAAGACAAGAATAAAATATCCAGGGCTAAATCAGGATGAGCTAAAAATTATTAAAGTTTTCAGGGATTTTTGGAAAAAGATTAAGAAATACCATATATTAACTTTTCTCAAAAACCCTAACCAGCAAAATAAATTTTCATTAAATTTGAATTAAGAAAATAACGGATATGAAATAATCTTTAATATCTTCCTTAAATCAGAGAGTTACAATGATAAATCGGTTGTGCTATAACAAAGATAAACGCAATTGTGGTTTTCGGATGAAAAACGGCAATTGTTTTTATTATTATGTTTACCTGCAATTATTGGCCCGACTGAAAAGTTAAGTATATTTATTAGACAAATAGACAGTTAAAAGCGTTTTCTATAAACAGTTAATAATTAAATTTTAATGGTAATATGAGTGTTTTTGTATTCATAGCTTGCTGTATAACCTTAGTTTTAGCAATTAGCAATCATTGGGGATGGTTCATACCATCTGGATTTCTCTTTATATTAGGAATACTGATTGCCAAAGATGATTTAAAAAGAATGGAAAGGGAAAAAAAAGAACGTCAAAATTTAAAAGAAGTTGAACAACAACGAATAAAAGTACTTGAAGAGTTATATAAACAACTGTTTGAAAAGATTACTGGTAATTATGACTTGAAGATTTGTCCCAAATGTGGGGAAAATAAGATGAATTTAATAAGTATTTCACCAACAGGACAATCTATTCAATATGAATGTAAAAATTGTAATAGCAAAATAACAAGTAAACTTTTACCCAATAAAAAGGGAGCCGAATGTGTAGAACTATTAAATAAAATTAAAACAACTGAAAGTAATAAATTTCAAATGCTAGAACCTAGTAGATTTGAAGATAATGAAAACATTTTCTTTGTCAAATTTACAAATCATTTAGACAGTAAAGATAATCATAGAAAAACTATTACCGAAACTGTTCGTCATGAAGTATGGCGTAGAGACAAAGGTAGATGTGTAAAATGTGGAAGCCAGATTAATTTAGAGTTCGACCATATTATCCCAGTATCTAAAGGAGGGGCTAATACAGCAAGGAATATTCAATTACTTTGCGAAAAATGTAATAGAAGCAAAAGTGACAAGATTTAATACATAACTGCAGGTAACATTTAAGTATCGTTTTTGGCGATAGCCAAATATGTACTTACTGTTAACAAAACCGGTTTTAAAACCCCATACATTAATTATATTGTGGAATCGATTTATGAAATTTGATCTTACCTGTAAATTGAGACGGGCTATCGGGGATAAGAATAATTCATGAATTATTTGGGTTAAAGTTTAATTGTTGTTGTAAGTACAAAATCTTTCTGGAACTTATTATTTTAATGTCATGAATAGCTTTTTTTATCTTATTTACAGGCTCTTTTTATTGATTTTCATTAAATTTGAAATAAGAAAAATAACATATATAAAATATTCTTTAATATCTTCCTTAAATCAGGCAGTTACAATGACAAATCGGTTGTGCTATAATAAAGATAAAGGCAATTGTGGTTTATATCCCAACAAGGTTGGATAAACGCAATTGTTTTTATACTTTCGTTATGGGCAAGTTTAAGAAACGACACAACGGAATGACACAAGCAAGAGAGCCACCAATTATTGACTCTTCTTGAGAGTTAAAGTTGACAGTTAAGAATAACATAAAAAGTGGATTCTAGCGACCACTAAAAAAAAACTGGGCGTATTCCGAAAAGCCTTACGAGTAGGAAAACAAAAAAAGAGTAGACATGAAAAAATTGACAATTTTATTAATCGGAACAATATTTTTATTTTCAAGCTGTGCTGTACACGACGGTTTGACCAGAAATCAAAATAATCATACGACTGAAGTTGTGTTAGCAAAAAAGAACTTTAAAGTTACAGAAAGTGTTCAAGGAGAATCACAAGCGATGTTTGTATTTGGTATTGGTGGACTTTCAAAAAAGGCAATGGTTGCAGAAGCAAGAGCAAATATGTTATCAAAAGCTAACATTGTAGGCAGTTCAAAGGCAATAATTAATGAAACAGTTGAAGTTAAACATTCTTTATTTCCAATAGTGCGATTATACACAGTAACTGTTTCGGGACATATTGTTGAATTTACAGAATAGGAAAACCAGCCCATAACATAGTATATGCGATAATTGCGAGGTTTCGTGGTGAATTGAAGTTTTGTGCATGTATTAACATTTGTGCAAATTTGAAACGGTAATGCCTTGAAATCCCGCAACTACGCATATACTTGTCCGTTTTGGGGGCAATTTTTAAGAAAATCTACATGATAGAGAAAATTAAATATTTAGTAAAGCAACTCTCCAAAGAATTAGGTGATAATGAAGTTTATGAATTTATTGAAAATTCAGAAATTGTACTTGAAAACCATTGGAATCAGAAAAGTTTTCCGAATTTATATAATGTTTTAATTAAAGCTCACCCAGATGTATATGTAAGGTACTATAAATTCATGGATTATTTTAGAACTGTGCTTGAAAATAGAATTAAAGATGCTGCATCGATTATGGTGGATAAATTCCGTATTCAACCAGACCATGAAAAAATTCAAATTTTGCATTCTGAAATAGAAGTTATAAAAACACCATGGAGTGAAATAAATGATAATCAAAATAAATTAATTAAACTAATCCAAAGTAGTAAAGAGTCTATTGATTATCAGTCTGTAGGTCTTTTGTCTCGAACAATTATGGAAAAATTGGCAGATGAAGTCTTTAATGTGGAAGTTCATATTTCAGATAAATCTGACCCTAGTAAATACATAAGAAGCAAATATAAAAATAGATTACAAGCATTTATCCAATATAAGGTTAAAGGAGAAAAAAATAAGGAATTGCGGAAATTTGCAAAAACTTCGATAGATTTTACTAAGCAAGCTATAGATTTAATGAATAAAACTACACACAAACTAGATGCACAAAAACATTTTGCTGAGGTTTGTGCAATTAGCACAATAAGTGTTATTAGCTTGATTAAGTCAATAAAAGAACTTGATTAATACTAATTTAGTTTAACTTATAAAAGTTGCTACTTATGGATTTTATAGATAATATTAAAACAAGTAGAGGTAATTATTATAAAGTATTTTGGGATAAAGATAATTATGGTGTAGAATTTTCTCAAAATGCATATGGCCCATTTCATAAAGCACCAGCAGCAAGAGATGAGGATGAGGCTTTAAAAAATGCGAAAAATGAAGCTGAAAATATTGAAAGAATAGGTTAATAAAAAACGCCACCCAACAGGCTGTAATACACCATACGGGAGGGCTATCAATTTTCAGGTAGTCGACTTTAGCAAAATTTGTAACGTGGGGTGAGAACTATAAGGGGGTAAGGTCTCTGAAGTTTCCAGTAGCATCAAAAAGGGGAGAGTCTGGTCTCTCCCACTTTCATCATTAGTAAAAATGATGAACAGAACAGTGTACAAATAAAACAAAAACTGTTTCTTACTCTACTGAAGGCATAATAGTTAAATTTTTCTTGTTTTATATTAATTGCAGGATTCAATTTATCTATCAACTAAAAATCTATTGCCTAAACGTTTAGTTAACTAAAAACCCTTTCCTATTTCATTACGCTGTACTTAAAATCACATATCTCAATTCTTCCTCTTTTTACAAAAATATCATGTTTGAGGATGATCAGATGCCCTTTATAGCCCATTTGATCCACATATTTCAGGACTCTGTAACCTCCAGAATAACTTTCAGAATTAGGACTTCCCCATAGTCTGTAGACAGCTTCAACGGATTCTCCTTCCAATTTTTGACATTGCTGTTCAATAGCTGAGTAATCTATATTTTGGATTTGCTCATAGACTGATGGGCTGCAACGTGCTAATAGTATAACTAAAAGTGAAGTAATTAAAAATATTTGTTTCATAACTTTAAATTTAAAGATTTGAGATAAAAAAAGAGCCTGCCTAAAAGACAAGCTCTGGAATTCCTGTTTTTTCAGTGGCATTTTAGTTATAGTGCAAAAAGCCGTCTCAAAAAATACCAGGTATAAAACCTAGTCAAAAAATACAGCAGAAAAACACTTAGTGTTATATATTATAATCTGTGATATTAAATATTACCCTAAAAAATGGGAAATATTAGTCTATCGTAACACATTCACACTTCCAGATTTTCATTCCAGAATAACAATAAAATGAATGCTATAATACGGTTTACCCCTGATGTAATAGACATCATTCAGGTCTGTTGTTATGGCTAGTCTTTCTACTATAACCATTTTACCCAGGGATATTTCAGGCAGCTCTACTATGGATTTTACCTGAAAAGGGCAGAACAATCTTCTTATCCTGCCCCTTTTGTCTATGAGAAGAATGCTATCCATAGAAACCATACTCAAAAGCTCCTTCAGGTACAGTTCACTATTGCTCATATTTTCTGAATTCTTTTGTAGTCATGGCAATTCTGTCCTGTACCCATATTACAGCATTGGTTTTATACCTTTCACCATTCAACTGAACCTGGGTAACTATTTTACCATCTTTTCTAAGGCACATAAGAAAGGTAGTTTCTCCTTTCCTGCTTAAAACCCATTTCTGGACTTTAAGGGGTTTTATTTTAGGATGAAACTGAAAAGCTGTGATGTAATCATAAAGCCAACTTATTTGAGCTATATTCTTCAAAAGCTGGCTGCCATCACTAAGGTATAAATACCAATTTTCATTAATGCTGTGAATGTGTTGGGGTTTGATTTTCTTTTTGCTATTCTTTTGTTTAGTCCATAATTGCATAGATTTTTAAATTTACAGGTTTAGTTGAAGTACCAGAAATCAGGATTATCTATTCCTTTTGTTAATTGGTCTATGAACTGGGTACTTCCCTTTCCTCTACTAAGGAAAGTATCAATATAGCTGCTTTTGTTGGCATCTGTAAAGAGATTATAGAGCTTCCAAAGGTTTATGCTACCATCAGGTTCCCTGGAAAAGTTCTCATTTCTATAGTATTCCTTTGTAATGGTAGAAACCTGATTATCCATAAGAGGAAATTCAGGAATATTCTTTTTTAGCTTCTTTGGAAGAAAGGGATACATCCTGGCTTTACCAAGAAGTTGGGCAAACTGCCTTTCAGAGATGGAATAATCATTTAATGCGCTGAGTTTATCTATTTCACTAACAGCATTAAAATTCCTGATCACTCTTAAAATCTCCTGAGCCAGTTCCTGCAGATTGCTAGCTCTTATCTCATCGGAGTAACCATCTGTTGAAATACAAAGATTCAGGCAAACCATGTTCTTGAAGCCTATAAACAGCTTAAATTTTTCTGGTGTTTTCCTGCTGAACAGGTTCTGATGGTTAAGAGCCCTTACTCCTCCAACTGAAAGGGTTAACTTATTATCATTAATCTCATCCCATATTGAAGGAATATCCATGACAAATGCCATTCTCTCGAAATACAGGGTTTTCTCATGCTCCAGCAGTTCATTAGCTTCCTTATTCTTTGCTTCAGGAATTCTGCCTTTAATAGGATGAGAAACCCTAATTGCAGGTTTCAATAACTTTTCTCCCTGAAAGGCAAACTCAACCATATTGTAAGTGGTTTCAATGAAATCCTGGTGATTGATGATGGTGTGATTGTCTTTTGCAAACACTGGGATGATACAGTCCTCATTCAGTCTGTTAAAATCTATGGCTTTTGTGTTAGCCTTCATAAACTGGTCTGAAGAAGATTCTTCCACCTGCTGTGGACTAACAATTTGCTGATCTACTTTTTGTAGTTCCATAATTATCCGTTTTGTTGATTTGTAACATTGGAATTATCAATTACCTCTTTCCTTTTCAGGATCATGGGATAGATCTTCTCCTTCATTTCAGGATAGTTATTATAGATAGCACCCAGTTCCTGTCTGGATTGGGCTTTCTCTATTTCCTGTCTTATAGAGTCAAGATCAGTACCCTGATTACACCACTTTCTGATTTTCCTGCCAGTTTTCTCTGATATGACAAACTGAGGTCTGTCAACAAACATGCTTGTCCTGTCTTTTGAAGCAGTACAGTTGTGTTTAATGTCAAGCTCAAAGACAATAGTCAGTTCATAATCAACTCCATCTCTTTGAACTCCTTTAAGTCCTACTTTCTCTGGAACCATTTTGCCGTTCTTTTCAGAAAGCACAAAATCCTGTTTACTTCTGATGGTTCCAATAACGTGGGTTGGTGACTGAAGAATCTTCTGGACAAAAGCATTATGCCAAGGAGTTACTTTATGCCAGTTAGTGAAACTATTACCTGTCATTCTACTATGTACTTCCAAAATTCCACCTTTTCCTTCCCACTCATGAGAAATTGAATCCAGAATAATTACCTCCATTCCAGCTTTTTCACAGGTTTCAATAGCCTCAATATACCGTTCAGGAGAAAAAGGTTCCTTTAATGAAAGAACATTGTATTCTCCAAAATGGGAATATAATTCAGAAGAATGGTTTTCTGTATCAATTACAGCAATCCTGCTCCAGTCTTCTATTAGTCCATAAGCCAATAAAAGAGCAGAATAAGTCTTACCTGAACCACTAGGCCCTTGTATGCCCAGTTTCATTTTAGTTTGTTTGCGTTGTGCTTTTCTTAATTTAAATTCCATAATGATTTAATTTTTAAAAATGAAAGAAAAAAGGGAAGCTCATTTGAACTTCCCTGAGTAAATGTTTTGTTAAAATACCTTTTCAGGTCTTTGATAGGAAACAGGTTGTTGTACCTTGTCATTGTTGACGACCTCTTCAGCAGTTTCACCCTCCTGAAGGTATTCATAACGATGGGAAAGCTTAATAACTTCACCAGTCTCTTCATCTGTAATTTCATAAGGTTCACACTCCACCCTTTTGACAGAACCAGGGAGCTGTTCACCAATGAATGCTTTACATTCTTCAGCAGTAAAGGTACTTGGAACTGATGCCCTTTTCTTTGTGAAATAGGTCATTCCAGTGTTCTGAGACTTAATTGCTTCTAAACCACTCTCAACAATAAGAGCATAAAAGGTTTCCTTGTCAGAGTTTTGTCTCTCTGCAAATTCTACGATTGTAACCATAATTAAAAGTTTTTTAGGTTATACATTAAATAATTATATAAGCAGACGGGGGTATCCCCACTGCTAAAATTTAGCATGGGGGGTCTATTGGGGGTCCCTGGCGCGCTTAATTATATGGGATAAAATTTTTCAGAACCTTTTAAAAGCGGAAAAAACCTTCAACAACCAGAAAGAATCCTGTTTAAATCCCCATTATATCTCAATCAGGGTGTATGGGTGCAGGGTTTTCCAAAACTTTTTGAAATGAGATGAACAAAAGGATAAGTTTAATTGGTACGGGTCTTTGAAATTTTTTCAGGAAGTTTTAGAATTTCTTGCACCCGGATTCAGGATTGATAAAAGTTATGAGTAAGCCTTTAAGGTAT
>JBKGZD010000055.1:0-14847 GCA_046545795.1 Bacteroidales bacterium
CCCAGAACATTCTCAACCTCTTTTTTATCAGGGTTAATATCAAACACATGAGAAGGTTTTAAGTAATATAGAGAATTTTCCTGTTTAAAAAGTTTTTCCCCGCCACCGGTTATATTTAGCATGATAAGTGCGTTTTTATCTACTTTTTCTTCTTTAACTGCTTTAATTAGTGATGCTGTGGCAATTGCTGCAGCCGGGTGTATATCAATTTTTTCCAGCTTTTCAAATAATTCACCTGCTTCATTTGCTTCCTGGTTATTGGCTGTCAAGACATCACCTGAAGTGTCTTTCAGTGCATCATATAATCCGCCGTATACACCATAAGGAGGTTTCCTGTTGGATAAAACTTTAGCTATTATTGTTTCCACCTGCTTTCTTGCCTCATCGTCATTAACAGGGAACAGTTCCCGTGAATCCGATTTCCAGGCTTCATGCAAAGGGATAAATGGTTCATTCTGAGAGACCATAAGTTTCATTTTGTTTTTACCAAATCGTCCATCTTTTATCAGTCTCAAATTAGCCTCCCAGGCAGCAATAGCACCAGTACCACTACCAACCGCCTGGAAATAATAATCCGGTATTTTTTTTATCTTCTCAACGGCTGAAAGAACAGTCGTTCCCATTCCATCTCTTCTGGCAACATTCTTTGCGCCACCTTCTGGAATAAATCCCTCCAGTTCACAAGCTAAATTAGACAAATGAATAGCATCGAAATAGTCACTTCCGGAGCGGGTAACCACAAGCTTTACATAATCATTGACAGGTTTATCGAACCAGAGTGCGTCCAGGTTATCTTCAGGAACGGATAGTAATAGTGGTATGTTGTTATCAGAGCAAACCCTTGCAAATGCTCTTGCTGTATTTCCGGCTGAAGCAACTACCAACACATGTTTATTGTCTTCAGGCAACCTCCCGCAAACGGAATAAGCTTCAGTTTCTTTAAAAGAGCAGGTTCGCATGGAAATATTATTGGCAGGCCAGTAACCACTAAATGTAATATATAAATCAGATAATCCCAGGTGCTGAGCCAGTCCTGTGCTTTTGTAGGTAAAGGGTGCATAAGAACCGGCTATTTTCCGATGTACAGGCAACCAATCTCTGAATTTGTAAAGGCCTTCAGAGTCTGGGCGTATATTAATTTGGTCCTTTGCATAAATGGAGCGTATCAATGTTGCATTGTTTTCTCCCGGGGCGCTTAAAAGCCAACCGGAATCCATAAAGTTTTTACCGGATTTAACCGACTCCAGTGTATAGTCTGTTGGTTGAAAATGTTCAGCCATTTGGTATTAAATTAATTGAGTGAATAATTTGTCAAATTAAATAAAATGTTATCTAAAAAGCAAAGGTAAACAAACCTGTTCGAATCCTGAAACACTGATATATACTTTAAAAAATAACAAAAAAAGCCGCTCCAAAAAAGCGGCTTGTGATCCCGCCAGGATTCGAACCTGGGACCTACGGCTTAGAAGGCCGTTGCTCTATCCAGCTGAGCTACAGGACCAGTTTAGATAAGGCGTTGCAAAAATATAAAAATATCTCCAACCAAAAAATTTTTCAAATGGGATTTTAACCTTTCCTGCTATCTAAAAATAAAAATGCAGGTATAAAGGCTAGAAATTCATACAGAAACAAAAAAATTTGCAATCATAGAAATTTTTCTTCAAACAGGATGATAACCTTCTTAAATTCATCAGGAATCCTGTTATATACACTTTTTACTATTTCTCCGGGGATTCTTTTATAATAAGCCTGAGCGATTGCACCCGCCATACAAGCCATCGTATCGCTGTCACCCCCCAGTGAAACAGCATTTCTGATTGCACTGACGAAGTCTTCAGATTCAAGAAAAGCAATTATAGATTCAGGGACAGAACGCTGACAACTAACCTCAAACGAATAATGTGGTCTTATTTCGTCAATTGTTCTTCCCAGATCATAGCCAAATTCTTTTTCAATTTCCTCTTTAATCTGCTTTTTATTGTATTGAGCATCAGCAAGGTATGCAGCCAGTGCTATTGCCTGAGCCCCCTTGATTCCTTCCGGATGATCATGTGTTATCTCTGCTGTTGCTTTTGCTTCATCCAAAACTTTTTCTCTTGACTTGAATGCAAATCCTACAGGACTTACACGCATAGCTGATCCGTTACCATAACTATTATAAGGGCCAGTAATATCACCAAACAACCACTTTATAAAATTGCCCCCATAACCTGCATCTGGATATTTCTTACCATATAAAAGGAAATTTGATTTATAAGATTTCCCCGTCAAAATAGAATCAGCAACTGCAACAGTCATAACCGTATCGTCGGTAAATCTGCTTAAAGATGAAAACAACTCAAAATCACGTGATTTTGTTGGAATCACTTCAAACCTGGAACCTATAATATCACCTGCAATAGCACCAATCATAATTTCATAAGTTTATTTTTTAATTTATCAAAGGCCTTATAGATTTTACCATGGTAAAATAAACATTTCCTTTTGTGATATTAACGTTAATTTTATCATAGACGTATCATGTGAGTTTTCTTATAATACTTTTCTGCTTAGGAAATTGTTCAACCAGGTCTTTCTCTTCAAACATTTCAAAATCTTCAAAATGAAACCCTGGTGACATATTACAACTAACCAGCGTAAATGAATCCGGATTTTGTACTTCCGCCCCAAAAATTGTTTTCGCCGGTACCAGTAGTGACAATTGTTCTCCCCTATCCAGATCAAGTCCTAAGGTATATTGTTTAAATTCATTATCAGAAGTAAAAAAATAGAAATTTAAGGGTGAACCATAATGATAATACCAAATTTCATCACATTGCAACCTGTGAAATTTTGAAACTCTGTCTGAAGGCAATAAATAGAAAATATTTGTAGCCAGGCTACGTCCATTGAATTCAATGCCTTTCCTGTAAGTTTCCCTGTAATACCCTCCTTCAGGATGTTCCTCTAATTCTAATCTGTCAATCCAATGCTCTGGTTTTGTTTTGTCCATTTTGAATTTAGTTTTGTATCATTAAAATGCCAATAATAAAAAAAACATTTTTAATTGAAGAACAATAGTTAGATAAAGATTTATTATAATAAAATTGGTATTTTTGGTCTGAATTTATATTTTAGGCCTAACGAATTGATAGTTGAAAGCGTACGTGGATAAACTCAGGAATAAAGAATATACAATAATAATCGCAGACGATTGCGAATTAGATCTCCTGTTTACTGAACAAATTCTGCATTCATATAATGATAAATTTCGTATCATAAAAGCCATCGATGGTCTCCAGGCATGTCAGATGGCTATTGAGGAATACCCGGACATTATTTTAATTGACCTGGAAATGCCTGAAATGGACGGTCTAACAGTCATTAAATTTCTAAAAAATAATTTCAGGACAAAAAACATTCCTATCATTGTATTTACAGCAAAAGAAGTCGATCACGAAGTATTTGAGCAAGATATAATTGATTTTATTGAAAAGCCATTTAAAGAAGAAAGTTTATTAATACGCATAAGATCAGTGCTTAACCTTGTTGAATCATACAGAGCCATTGAAAAACAGAAAATTGAAATTGAAAAGAGAAATCATAAAATAAAGAAACAACATGAGGATGTTTTGCTTCAAAAAAATATAATTACCCAGAAAAACGAAGAAATAATGGCTGACCTGCGCTATTCACAGCGTATACAGCAAGCCATGCTTCCCTCAAAAGACCAGGTAAAAAAAATCCTCCCTCAACATTTCATTGTTAATTTCCCAAAAAACGTAGTAAGTGGAGACTTTTACTGGCTGAATAAAAATAAAGACCTTATAACAATTGCTGTGGGAGATTGCACAGGACATGGAGTATCAGGGGCTTTAATGCACATGATGGGTGTGATTTTCCTTAATGAAATAATAAAAAAACAACAAGGCAGTAATCCAGGGTCTATATTAGAACAACTGAGGAATAAGGTAATGTCATCTCTGCATCAAACAGGAAAATATGGAGAAGCACAGGATGGAATGGATATCTCCCTCTGTATTCTTGATAACAAAAGCAAAGTGCTATATTTCGCTGGTGCAAATAATCCTGTTTATATCGTTAATAATAAAAATTTTGAAGAAATAAGAGCAGATAGGATGCCCGTGGGAATTAATATTAATTATGATAAACCCTTTACAACAAAAAAAATTCAACTAGAAAAAGGGGACAGTATTTATATGTTCACAGATGGATATGCTGATCAATTCGGAGGTCCCAAAGGAAAAAAATTCCGGTATAAATATTTTAAAGAATTAATAGTCAGTATTAATGGTTCGCCAATGAGCACACAAAAGAAAATCATGGAACAAACCTTTTTAAAATGGAAAGGGCAACACGAACAAGTTGATGATGTATTAATAATGGGAATAAAAATATCGTGATTCTGATAAAACAAAAAATATTAAACTGTATGATCTGCCTGCTTGTAATGACATTACAAGTACAGATAATTTTTGCCCAGGTCAAAAATGAAGACAAAACAAAAATAGAAGAATACCAAGAACAACTGGAAAAACATAAGCAAGAAGGTAATACACCTAAAGAACTGGAGTTTAATAACAAAATTGCGTTTATTTACTGGCAGAATAATGTCTATGAAAAAGCTGCTGAGTTTTTTACAAGGAGCCTGGAACTCAACCAGCAGATGAACAACCAGAATGGAATTAAATCAATTAGCTATTACCTGGGGATGATATATTCAGAACAAGACAAACTGAATGAAGCAGTTACGGCATTCGAACGGGGCATAAAAATCAGCCGGGAACAAAAAATGAAAAACAGTGTTGCCTCCGGTTTAATTAACCTTGCCCAGGCCTATCAAAATGCCGGGGAATATCAAAAATCTAATCAAAATGCCCATGAAGCCCTTGAAGTTGCACAGGAAATCGAAGACCTTGAATTTACAAGAAATTGTTATGGATTGCTTTCTGAGAATTATAAAAATTTAGGGGACTCAGAAGAAAGCATGAAATATTTCGATCTGTACTCATCAGTTGACAAACACTTGAAAAACAGGGAAATAACAAATATAAAAGAAGAATCCCAGGGACAGATTTTAAAAGCAATACAAGAAAAAAGTCAAACTGAACAAGAACTGGCTGAAGAGCAAGGAATCCGAAAAAGGACTGAAGACAGCCTTGCTAAAATCGCAAGAGTTAACAGGGAAAGACAAATGCAGTTAGAAATGAATCAGTTGGAACTGGACAGAAAACAAGCTCAATTAAAACTGGAAAAAACAATAAGAAATGGTCTGCTACTTGTAATTGCCATAGCTGTCATTTTTTCAATTCTCTTGTATTATTTTTATAAGCAGAAAAAGGAAGCTTATAAGTTGCTGGAGAAACAAAATGAAAAAATAAATGAACAGAATATAAAAATCCAGGAACAGAAGGATGAATTACAAATACAAAATACAAAACTGAATGACAGCATAAGTTATGCACAAAACATTCAACAGGCCATACTGCCTATTCAATCAGACTTAAATCAATTCTTCGATGCATTTATTATGTATAAACCTAAAGATGTGGTTAGCGGAGATTTTTACTGGTACACAGAAATATATGATTCAAACAAAAAAACAAACAGAATATTCCTTGCAGTAGTTGATTGTACAGGACATGGAGTCCCCGGTGCATTTATGTCAATGATAGGAAACAGGATTTTTAATGAATTAATTAATGAGAAAAATATCTATGACCCCTCAAAAATTTTATACTATCTGAATCAATATGTTATTGAAGCTCTCAAGCAAAAACACACAGACAATACAGACGGAATGGATGTTTGCCTAATAGTTACCGAAAACAACAATAAAGACGAAAAAATTGCATATTTTGCAGGTGCCAAAAGACCTTTATACCTTTTCTCACAGAAAGACCAAGCAATAAAAAAGATAAATGGCGACAGGTACTCTATAGGTGGAATCAGCAAAAATAAAAATGAAAAGCAATTTTCAGCCGTTGAAGTAACAATCAGAAAAGGGGATATTATATATCTGACTTCCGATGGAATGGTAGACCAGGTTAATTCTTCGGGAAAAAGGTTTGGCACAAGACGATTTCAGAATCTATTACAACAAAATGCAGAAAAGCCATTGTCTTATCAAAAAGCCAAACTGGAAGAAGAATTTGATAAATTCCAAACTGGAACAGAACAGAGAGATGATATTACAATTATTGGTGCAAAAATTGTTTAGTATATGTACAGTTTCAATGAAAATACAAATTCACCTATTAAAAGCACAACAGAAAATCTGCTTTCTTATGAAGGGCCTTTTTTCATTGATCTACTCACAATTTTCGGTAATTACATCAAATTATATTTAAAAAACAACTTAATCGCGCAGAAAAAATTATTCAAAATATATGTCGAACTCGCTCAAAATGTAGCATTCTACTCAGAAGAGTCTTATCTTTTAAAAAATGAGAATAAAAAGATTGGCATTGGAGAGATGAATCTTAAAGAAACAGATACAGACTTTAGATTTACTACCAGGAATCTGGTGAAATCTAAAGATGCAAAGATACTTTCTCAAAGATGTGAAATTATTAATGATTCAGACTTCAATAAACTCAAAGAGCTGAAAAGAGATTTACGTATGAGCTCTCCTGGTGAAAAATATGGTGCCCGTATTGGATTAATACAGGCAAAACTAATATCAAAAAATAATATAGAATATAGTTTAATCGAAAAAAATAAAGATTATTCAATTTTTAAAATAACAGCAAAAATCAATAATAATGGAGAATATTGAAATAACACGTTCGCCTGCAAAACCCTATTTCCCAAGTATAGACTTCAATTTTAAAAAAGGAGTGTGCGAAATAGTTGGTGAATCTTATATGGAAGAAGCATATAAATTTTATATCCCTTTAATAAATTGGATTAAAGAATTTACAGAAAAAGAAAACAGAAAGCTTACTTTAAATATTAAACTTATTTATTTTAATACCAGTACCACAAAATGTCTGCTTGATATTTTTGAACTAATGAAAAAACATCAAAACAATGGTAACGAAATGGAAATCAACTGGTTTTATGACAAAGATGACCCGGATATGGTTGAAGAGGTTAAAGATTTCGAAAAAGAAGCTGATGTATCGATAAATATTATTGAGTTTTAAGATTAAGGACAAAAAAATGCTCTCCTTTAAAAACACTATAAAAGGTTCCTTCTAAATAAAACCCTATTTGAAAACGTTTGAAATCTTTCAAAAAAATTAATGCCGTTCACTTAATGTATTTTTTCTTCAAATTTGACCGTTAATAGATAGTTTTTAGCCCTAAATGATCAATTCCATTTCACCAAAATCAGATAAATTTAAATATATTTGTAGGTCGTATTTTCTGATTAGAAAATAATAATCAATCAATTAACAAAAACCATATTAAAAATGACTAAAGAAAAAAGAGTCTACAGTTTTGGAAATAAAACAGCAGAAGGTAATGCCAAGATGAAAAACCTTCTTGGTGGAAAAGGTGCTAACCTTGCAGAAATGAGCTCTATTGGCGTCCCCGTACCTCCCGGATTTACCATTACGACAGAGGTATGTACAGAGTACAATAAACTAGGCGCAGAAAAAATCAAAGAACTTATTCAAAGTGATATTGAAAAAGAGATAAATAAAATTGAAAAACTGACCAATACAAAATTTGGAAGTAATGACTCACCATGCCTTGTCTCTGTACGGTCAGGTTCCAGGGTATCTATGCCGGGAATGATGGATACAGTACTTAATCTTGGCTTAAATGATGATGCTGTTGAAGGTTTGATCAAAAAAACCAACAACCCACGGTTTGCATGGGATTCATACAGAAGATTTATTCAGATGTATGGTGATGTTGTGATGGGTCTGAAACCGGAATCAAAAGAAGACTCGGATCCTTTCGAAGAGATCATTGAAAAGAAAAAAGAAGAGAAAGGTGTTGAAAAAGATGTTGATCTTACCACCGATGATTTAAAAGAGTTGGTTAAAGAATTCAAAGCTGTTATTAAAAAACGATTAAACAGGGAATTCCCAACAGACCCATGGGATCAATTATGGGGATCAATTATAGCAGTATTTGACTCATGGAATAACGATAGAGCCAAATATTACAGAAAAATAAACAAGATACCTGAAGAATGGGGAACAGCAGTGAACGTACAGGCAATGGTATTCGGTAACATGGGTGAAGACTCAGGAACAGGAGTAGCTTTTACCAGGGATGCAGCTACCGGGGAAAATGTCTTTAACGGAGAATATCTAATGAACGCACAGGGAGAAGATGTTGTTGCCGGAATTCGTACCCCACAACAAATTACAAAAGAAGGATCTCTGCGATGGGCTGAATTACAAGGTATCTCAGAAGAAGAAAGAAGAAAAGTATATCCTTCTTTAGAGGAATCCTTCCCTGAAATATATAAGGAACTATACGAAATTCAGGAAAAGCTGGAGATACATTACAAAGACATGCAGGACCTTGAGTTTACTATACAGGAAGGTAAACTATGGTTACTGCAAACCCGTAATGGTAAAAGAACAGGGGCTGCGATGGTAAAAATTGCAATGGATATGCTGGATGAAGGAGTTCTTGATGAAAAATTAGCAGTTTTAAGAAATGAACCCAATAAACTTGACGAACTGTTACACCCTGTTTTTGATCCTAAAGAACTTAAAAAAGCCACTACTCTTGCAAAAGGTCTCCCAGCTTCACCAGGTGCAGCTACAGGTCAACTTGTATTCTTTGCCGATGATGCTGAAGAATGGGGAGAAGATGGCAAACGAGTAATTCTCGCAAGAATAGAAACCTCACCGGAAGACCTGAAAGGAATGAATATAGCTAAAGGTATTCTGACTGCAAGAGGCGGCATGACATCACATGCAGCAGTTGTTGCAAGAGGAATGGGTAAATGCTGTGTTTCAGGTGCAGGTGCTGTTAAGATCAATTACCGGGAAAAAACAATGACGATTGATGGAAAAGTATTTAAAGAAGGAGATTGGATTTCATTAAATGGTACAACCGGTGAAGTATACGAAGGTAAAGTTCCAACACATGACCCTGAATTAAGTGGTAATTTTGCTAAGTTGATGGAACTTACAGATAAATACACCAGGATGTTAGTAAGAACCAATGCAGATACACCTAAAGACTCAAAAACAGCAAGAAAATTCGGGGCACAGGGTATTGGTCTTTGCCGTACAGAACATATGTTCTTCGAAGGTGACCGCATTACTGCCATGAGAGAAATGATTCTTTCAACAAACGAGGAAGGACGAAGAAAAGCATTATTCAAATTACTTCCTATTCAAAGAGAAGACTTCGAAGGTATTTTTGAGGCAATGCAAGGCTTACCAGTAACTATAAGATTACTTGACCCACCATTGCATGAGTTTGTGCCACACGAAGAAAAGAACCAAAAACAAATGGCTGAAACGCTTGGTGTAAGCCTTGAGGAAGTTAAAGAAACTGTAGATTCGTTGCATGAAATGAATCCAATGCTCGGCCACAGAGGATGCCGTTTAGGTAATACATATCCTGAAATCACAGAAATGCAAGCAAGAGCAATTATAGAAGCTGCTCTTAACCTTAAGAAAAAAGGAATTAAAACGCTTCCGGAAATTATGATTCCACTCACCGGAATAACAGAAGAAATGAAAATGCAGGAAGAAATTGTTAGAAATACTGCTGACAAGGTGTTTGAAGAATTCAATGATAAGATAGACTACTTAGTAGGAACTATGATTGAAGTACCAAGAGCAGCTCTGACAGCGGATAAAATTGCAGAGTATACAGATTTCTTCTCCTTCGGAACTAATGACTTAACACAAATGACCTTTGGATACTCAAGAGATGATGCAGGAAAATTCCTGCCTATATATCTTAATAAGGGTATCCTGAAGAATGATCCATTCCAGGTCCTTGACCAGGAAGGTGTAGGCCAATTAGTTGAGATGGGCACGAAAAAAGGCAGACAAACCCGTAAAGATCTTAAAGTTGGTATTTGCGGAGAACATGGTGGAGAACCAAGTTCAGTGGAATTCTGTCATTCTGTAGGAATGAACTATGTCAGTTGTTCGCCTTACAGGGTACCAATAGCAAGATTAGCTGCTGCCCAGGCTGCAATCAAGGAAGAGCAACAAGCTTAAAATAATTTCGCATAACACATTATAACAAGGGTTGTAGAGTCATCTGCAATCCTTGTTATATTTTACAATAATATAAACTCATCATTAAGGGTTTTTTATTATGAAATAGTATTAGTAATTTAGCCTGCATTATTCATTTAAACTTGTAAAACTTGTAAAAAAAATGGAGCAACAAACAGAAATTGAGCTTAAAAACAAAATTGTTTCGTTAATAGAAAATTCAGGAAAAGTAAGCGATAATCCTTCAAGAAGCATACTTATACAGGATGCTGTTGATAATAAAGAAGCCATTGTTTCAGAAAGTGGAGCTCTGGCAACATGGACACCCAAAGAATCAACAGGCAGAAGCCCTAAAGATACAGTAATTGTAAAAAGGCCAAGTAGTCAAAACACAATCGACTGGGACTCTCCTAATAATATCCCTATAGACGAAGAAACTTTCAATATGGTTTTGGAAGACGCACAAAAGTTGCTTAAAAAAAAGAAAAAAATATATACCACTGACCGTGTTATAGGGGCAGATCCTTCATCTTCCCTTCCGGTGAAAACCATAACAGACCATGCTCTAACAGCACTTTTTACGGATAATATGTTCAGGCCTGTACCTAAAAATATTGAAGACAGCATATTCTATGAACGGCCTTTTACCCTTATTGCTTTACCTTATAATAAACTCAGCCGAAAACGTTTTCGGGGAAGATTAAGAAAACTACCGAATGGGGAAACTTCGGATATGATAGTAGCCATGGATTTCGACAACAGGGTTGGTGTAATTATTGGCTCTGCATACCTGGGAAGTGTAAAAAAATTAATGTTTACTGTAATGAATTATTATCTCCCGTTTGAAAACATACTCCCCCTGCATTGCTCCGCAAATGAAGGGAGGAATGGAGATTCAGCATTACTGCTTGGTTTATCAGGTACAGGAAAAACAACTCTTTCAGCAGACCCGGGCCGTGCATTGCTTGGTGATGATGAGCATGGATGGAGTGAAACCGGAATCACCAATTTTGAAAATGGATGCTATGCAAAAATGATTGATATAGATCCGAATAAAGAACCGGAAATATACAATGCAGTAATGCATAAAGATGATTATCTAAATCATGGAGTCATTGTCGAGAATGCTATGATATATCCAAACGGGAAATTTGATTTTTCGGATGACAGATTTACGCCAAATTCAAGAGCCTCCTACTTGCTTGATTATCTTCAGAATATTAAAAAAGAATCTACATCGGGACATCCGAATACGATACTTTTCCTAACTGCTGACGCATATGGAGTCCTGCCACCTGTATCCAAATTGAGCACAGACCAGGCAATGTTTTGGTTTCTGATGGGCTATACCAGTAAACTTGCAGGGACTGAAACGGGTGTCACAGAGCCACAGGCAACATTCTCAAGATTTTTCGGACAGCCTTTTATGCCTGGAAATCCAGACGTCTATTCAAATATGCTGGGTCAAAAAATGGAAAAACACAACACAAAAGTTTATCTGATTAATACAGGCTGGACTGGTGGTCCGTATGGAAAAGGCCACCGGATTGATATTAAACATACACGCAAAATGGTTGACGCCGCTTTAAATGGAACACTTGAAAGCGGTCATTTTACACATGATGAGCTTTTCCATCTTGATATTCCGGTCAAATGCCCGGGCGTTCCTGATGAAATTCTCTTTCCCCGTAATACATGGGAAGATAAAAAAGCGTATGACAAACAAGCAGCAAAATTGGCCAAAGAATTTAAAAACGCCTTTGAAAAAGCTTATGGCAAGAAAAACATTAAGGATAGTGTAAGAAAACAATGCCCGGGAAAATAACTTAAGGAATTTTGAGTTTTATTAAAGGGTTACATAAAAACATCACGTAGATAGTAAAAATTCATGAATTATCAAGGTTAAAAAGCACTATCTCTGAGTGCTGATTAGAATTATAGTAAAAACAGATTTGTAATTTTTTTGTGTCCGCAGGATAATTATTTTAATTATCTTGCGGACGAAAATAAAGAAGGAAACAGACATGGATTACAGTATCATACCATTTATTATACTTGCATATTTATTAGGATCGATCCCTACCTCTGTCTGGATAGGAAAATATTTTCACAATATAGATATTCGGGAATATGGGAGTGGGAATGCCGGGGCAACTAACACATTCCGGGTTCTGGGGACAAAAGCGGGAATAATTGTCTTTGTAATTGACCTTCTAAAAGGTTTTATAGCTGTCAACCTTATCCATTTAAATACTGCTTTCCCAGGAGATTCAGAACTCTTTACCACAGTCCAGGTCGGTTATGGTATTGCTGCAATATTAGGACATGTTTTCCCTGTCTATGCTGAATTTAAAGGTGGTAAAGGAGTCGCTACATTATTCGGAGCAATTCTCGGAATCAGTTTTTATCCAACACTTATTATGGCTGGAATATTTTTCTTAACGCTTTTTCTTACAAGATATGTATCTTTAAGCTCTTTATTAGCCGGGATTTCATTTCCAATCCTGATTATTACTGTTTACAATGCTTCAGCTTTATCATTGATAATATTTTCCATCCTTATTGCAGTACTCATAATTTTGACACACCAGAAGAACATTGAACGTCTCATAAATAACGAAGAATCGAAAGCTGACTTGTCAAAAATTTCATTAAAACAGGTTAAACACAGACAAGAAGATTAATTACCAGAAATCATTAGGCAAATTTTGACAAAGCAATTATTTGATGCCAGATGCCGGTTGCCGGATGCCGGATGAAACAAAGTTTCATCAAAACAATTTATTGTGAAACTTAAAGCGTGAAAGATTAAACATTCTCGTTCCTCCGCTATATCAGCACATTCATAAGAAAGAAAAAAACTAAAGGAAAAATCCGCTTTGGGGCAGAACCTAATTTTATTTCCGGTGTACATTAGAACAAATGGAGACTTTCCTCAGCATCTTTCTCAGCGATGATTGCGGGTAGAGAAAATTCACGTAAAGCGTCTTTTACTGATAAAACAGATTTGGCAGAATCTTTTCTTCCTGTAAAAGGGAATTTATCCGGTCCTCTCTGGCAAATTGTATTAAGATTAATCCTTGCAGTCTGATGAATAAGAGAATTTACCACAAATTCAATGGTGGAAGAATCGTGTCCAAATATGCTAACTTGTTGGCCATAGGACGATTGTGATATATGCTGAATTGGTTCTTTTATATCGTCATATGCCACCACAGGAATCAATGGCCCGAATTGCTCTTCATGAAAAATTTTCATCGATGAATCCACCGGGTACAGTATCGTCGGAAATACAATGCTTTTGTCTGTCCTACCTCCCCTGTCATTTAAAATCCTGGCTCCTTTTCTACATGCATCTTCAGTTAAAGCCTGGAGATATTTTACTCTTTCCGTATCCGGGATAGGTGTTATCATTACGTTTTCATCCCATGGCATTCCTACTCTTAATCTCTCTACAGCTTCTGATAATTCCTTTAAAAAATTATCGATGATCGCAGAATGGACAAATAAAATTTTTAAGGCTGTACACCTTTGCCCGTTAAAAGTAAGCGCCCCTTCTATGCACTGTTTTACAACCCATTCAACATTAACATCTTCAAAAATTACAGCAGGGTTTTTTGCCTCTAAACCCAAAACTTCTTTAAGCCTATTGGGTTTTGGATGTTGAGAATGAAGAATATTGGCAGCTTTGCTCGTTCCAATGAATGCCAGCATATTAATTCTACCGGTATTCAGTAAAGGAATAATTACTTCTTCATCTTTGCCATAAAGGGTGTTGAACACACCGGGAGGAAAACAGTCCCTGAACAGTTTCAGAACAGGCTGAAATAAGAAAACCCCATATTTGGGTGGTTTAAAAATTACCGAATTCCCCATCAACAATGCAGGAATAATAGTGGCAAAAGATTCATTAAGAGGATAATTAAACGGTCCCATGCACAGAACCACTCCTACAGGAGCAGATTTTATTTTAGCATGAATATTATTTCCTGTTTGAATCTTTGAACTGTTTTCACCTATTTGTCGTGCATTATCAATTGTTTCTGAAATATTATCTATCGTTCGTTCAAATTCTTTTTCTGCCTCATGAAAAGGTTTGCCTATCTCCCACATAAGAAGCCGGATAATATCCACTTTCTTTGATTTAAGCCCTTCCAGAAAAGAATTCATGCACTCAATTCTCTCCTCAATATTTAACACAGCCCAACTTCCCCTGCCAGAATTATAGGAGGATTCAGCAGATTTCAAAACATTCAGCGCAGCATTCTTATCCAACAGCGGATGCTTTCCTATTATTTTCCGTTCAAACTTTCCTTTCTTTTCAAAATAAACAGGAGAATATACAATTTTCATCGGTCCGTCCCACTCTTCAATTCTGCCATTGATAAGATAGTATGATTGATCAACAATACTGTCAATTTGTATGTTCCCAGGAATTGAATATTCCGCAGGAAACAAATTCTGAACTTGTGTGGTATTCAGCATAATTCTAAAGGATTAGAAAAGAGCGCAATTTAAGTATGCACAGTGTTAAGAAAAATGATAAGAATCATCATGTCATAACTATTCATAAAAATTAATGATTTAACATTGGGTCCCGGTTGCCAGATGCCGGGTATCGGAAGGAACGACAGAACGATAGAGCGAGTAATTGATGGGGAAGTTTGGGAAATTTGAGTTAATTAAGTTAATT
>JBKGZD010000056.1:0-14687 GCA_046545795.1 Bacteroidales bacterium
CCCGGAGGGTTGAACATTTATAGCTCACAATATAACGAATAGAACGCGACTCCGGGAGGAGTCGAACCTTTGGCAGATGATAAAAAAACAACCTATATGGTTTGATGCCGGATACCTGATGCCGGAGTGTGGATTCTGAGATATTCAATATTTCATGAAACCTGAAACTTGAAACTTGAAACGTTTCAATCCATCCGTACCTAATGTATAAAAACTATAGAAAAAAGTCGTCCACTTTTAAGGAGAGATTCCCTTACACAAAGAACAAAGCAACTCCGGCAAAGGCAATTACTGCCCCTGCTACCTCCACAAAATTAATTTTCTCTTTAAAATAAAGAACGGCTGGAGGAATAATCAATACAGGCACAAGAGCCATAAGAGTTGAGGCAATACCTGTTAATGTATTCTGAACAGCCAGTAATGAAAATCCTACACCGAGAAAAGGACCGAAAAAGGCACCTATCGTAATCCTTTTCATAGCCTTCTTATTTTTCACAGCCTGAAACACTCTGTGCCATCTGCGAAGGAAAAAGAACATCAGCATAAAACCAACAGTTCCGGCCAAAACTCTAATCTGAGTAGCTGCAAACGCATCATAGTCCTGCATGCCAAACTTACTTAAAACAAGACCTGTTGCTTGTCCGGCAGCACCGCCAAATGCTAAAATAATTCCAATAACATGACGGGAAGGTTTCAGATTGCGTTTTTTTGGACCCTCTTCATGGATCCGGGAAGGATTGGGATTGCGGTTTTTCTTTTGCATAATAACCAGCACAATACCCGTCAAGGTAATTGCCATTCCTAAAATATTAATAAAAGTCATTCTTTCATCCATAACCAGCCATCCTATGATTCCTGCTAAAATTGGGGTGAACGACATTATTAGTGAGGAAATCCTTGCTCCAATCACTACATAAGCCTCAAATAAAAATAAATCACCAAGTGCAAATCCTACCAAACCGGATATTATCAGCCATTTCCACTGATGCAATGATGCATCCAATGGTAAAAACATACCCCTTGTAAAATAAGTATATATCCCTAATAAAAAAATTGCCATAAAAAGGCGGATAAGATTAACAGATAAAGAACCAACCTTTTTCCCCGCAGATTCAAAAGCTAAAGCTGTGGCTGTCCAGCAAAATGCCGCTGCTAATCCTGCAATTTCTCCAAAATGAGTATCTAACATCGTAATATCAGTTTTTATTTATTTGAAAATGAATCAAGAAACAGCACGACAAAATAAATATTTATTGCCGGGCTTTTATAATTTTTCCTTCAAGATTTTCTTCCCTGGATAATTCGTGCATTATTCCTTTTGCTTCCCCCTGTATCAAAAATTGGTTGTTTGGATATAATTAATAAAAAAAAGTTTAACCATATACAAACATAAAATTGTATAAAATTTATCAACAATGAATTAATCCAAAAAGACATAAATTAAACCATTGTTAAACAGACGATTAACAAAACAAAACAGCCGGTATAAATAACTGTAATCCTTGTAATTTTAAAAGTTTACAGTATGAAAATGTAGAAACGGTTAAAAAAATACTTGCAAAATTTTTAGTTTGTAAGGTGCTATTTTATATATTTACGTGAAATAAAAACAGTTTCATGGGTAACATTAAAAGATTACTTACATACAGCATTTTATTTGTTCTTTTTACAACACAGTCTTTTTCACAAATTGACGGTATCGCATTTAAAGATTCGGTATATACTGCTACCTTCGAACGTTTTTTTGTGCCGGTAATATTAGATGACAACGACTCACTATACCTGAGCCAACAAGCCACCGAAGATTATGATTTCACCTGGCAAATTAATGGTGCTACAGAAGATTTAGAAATCTTAGAGCAACTTAATTATCTGGCTTATAAATACACCTTCCCGGAAGAAGGAGTGTATGATGTTTCTCTTGAGGTAACTGACACAAATGGTGTAACTTATTACAGCAACCGGGAAATTATTATTGAAGATGAAATTGAGGTTCCAAATGTCTTCACTCCAAACGGAGATGATGTAAATGATATGTTCGTCGTAAAGTCCAGTGGTAATCCGGATAATAAGCTGGAACTTGTTATTTATAACCGGAACGGGGAACTTGTATATAAACAAACAGCTCGTGTTGTTTATTGGGACGGGAAACTTGCCTCAGGGGAAGATGCAGCTGAGGGTGTTTACTATTACGTGATATCTTCTCAAGGAGAGTCCAAAAAAACAAAAAAAGGTTTTTTCCATCTTTTCAGATAATTCTTTCTAACCTTTTCACCTTAATGAAATATTTTTTTATCTTTATTTTATTAAGGATTTAATAGCTATATGCAAAAAAGCAAGGCAGGCAGGAAAAAACCAAACATTAATAAGCACAAAAGCTTAAATACAGCCTTAAAAATTAGTCTGATTTACCTCGGCCTTAGCTTTATATGGATTTTTTATTCCGATAAGTTGGTAGAATCCTTTGCTGAAAACATGACCAATTTATCACATTATCAAACGATAAAAGGAATGCTTTTTATCGCTATCTCGGCATTTATTATATTTGCACTTATTTATAAAGAACTGAAAGAGAAAAACATCATAAACGAAAAAATTACAAAAAGCGAAGAAAAGTACCGTACCTTCATCAACGAAACCCACGAGGGAATATATCGTTTTGAACTCAAAAAACCTTTAAACACCCAATTGCCTTTACCTCAACAACTTAACCATATATACCAAAATGCCTGGCTGGCGGAATGTAATAAGGCATTTGCAAAAACTTATGGGTACTCCACAAAGGAACTTGAAAATTTAAAACTATGGGAATTCCATGAAAAAATAAAATCCCAAGGAGGAAAAAAATTAATTGAAAATTTTATTTCTTCAGGCTATCAGCTAAAAAATATAGTGAATCAAGAAGAAACAAAGGATGGACGAAAATTATATATCTCAAAAAATATTACGGGAATTATTATCAACGATAATTTAATAAGCGCCTGGGGTTCTCAAAGTAACGTGACAGAAAGGAAAAAACAAGAAGAACAGCTGAAAGTAGCAAAAGAGAAAGCAGAAGAGAGCGATAAACTTAAGAGCGCTTTTCTGGCTAATATGTCACATGAAATAAGAACACCTCTTAATGGTATTCTCGGGTTCTCGTATTTGTTGTCAAAAGAAGAACTAAAAAAAAGCCAGAAGGAAAAATTCAATAAAATTATAAAACACAATGGAAAACAACTGCTCAATATCATTAATGACATCCTGGATATTTCAAAAATTGAAGCCCATCAGCTTACACTCTACAATTCAGCCTTTTCCTTAAATGAAATGATGAAGGAAATCGAAACGCTTTACCTGAATAATGAAAAGCTTATAAAGAAACAAATCAAATTTTCCTCACACCTGGGTTTAAATACAAATAACGATCTTATTATTGCGGACAGAGAACGAATTATGCAAATTTTGCAGAATCTAATTAATAATGCAATTAAATTTACTGACAAAGGAGAAATTGAATTTGGCTATGAGCAAAAAGAGCAAAAATTGAAGTTTTATGTGAAAGACACGGGTTCTGGTATTCCCAAAGAAAAGCAAAAGGATATCTTCGAAAGATTCAGCCAGGAAAAGAAAAACCATAAACAAAATGTTGATGGTACAGGCCTGGGTTTATCTATTGCAAAAGGATTATTAGATTTGATGGGAGGAAAAATCTGGGTTGAGTCAGAAGTCGAAAAAGGCTCAACGTTTTACTTTACTATTCCTTTAAAAAAAGCAAAACAAAATCAACATGGAGAAGATAGCAGAAAGAAAAACCTGGATCTTTCAGATAAAACAATATTGATTGTCGAAGATGATTATAACAGCTATCTGCTTCTCAAAACAATATTAAAAGAAAGTAATTGTAAAATCATATATGCCGATAATAGTTATAAAGCAATCGAAACTATAAAGACAAATCCCAATATTGACTTAATATTAATGGATATCAGGCTGCCCCAGATGGATGGACTGACTGCAACGAAAGAAATAAAAAAAATAAGAGAGGATATAATTATCATTGCTCAATCTGCCTACGCCATGTCAGAAGATAAAAAGAAAAGTATAAAGGCCGGATGCTCAGATTTCATCTCCAAACCTATAGATAAAGAAGAGTTAATAGAAATAGTAAATAAATATTTAGCATAAGTGAAATTGATTTATATTATTGAACTTAAACGTTAAATTATCATAGAAAAACTAATATAAAATGAATCAACTTTCCCTGATAACTCCAAAAACAAAGATGGCAGATATCATTCACATGAACCACCTTTTGTTACCGGTAATCAACCGTTTTGGGATACAACTCGGCTTCGGGGATAAATCCGTTGAAACTATTTGTAACGAAAAGAAAATTAATATTTCATTTTTCCTGGATATTATCAATACCTATAACGATAACAACTACTTCCCTGAAGAGCAAATGCGGAAATATCCAGTAAAAATGATAATTAATTATTTACTGGAGACTCATAACTATTACAGGAAGAAAATAATGCCGGAAACAGAAACCATGATTAATAAACTGATAAAAAGTTGCCCGGAAAATTGTGATAACCTGAAACTGATTGAGGAATTTTATAAAAAATACAGAGACGAATTGCATCAACATCTTAAAAACGAAGAAGATAAGTTTTTCCCTTATCTGATAGAGCTTTCAGAAACGCAAGAAGATGCCACTTCTAAAGAAAAAATAAGAAAGAAATACAATTTTTCTTATGATAACCACCGGGAAGAGCACGATAATGTAATTAGTAAGCTGCTGGATTTAAAAAATATTTTGATAAAGTATCTCCCTCCCACATATGACCAGGATTTAGGTAATGATTTGCTTTCCGCTTTATTTGTTTTTGAAAAAGACCTGAATGATCATGAGCGGCTGGAAGATATCATATTGCTCCCGGCTATAAAAGAATTCAGAAATTAAGTTACGGATTTTGCAAAGATCAATATGAAAAAAAACATTATCATATCCACAACATCCTACCTTGTCCAAAAAGGTATCTCTGCCATTATTCGTGAAATAACAGAGTCTGATATTGTCTTTATCAATTCCCTTGGTGAAATCAATAAGTATCTTGAATTAAATAAAGTCAGTTTTGTTATTATTGATCAAAAACTTTTAACTAAGAAAGAATACAGAGATTTGTTTTTCTCTTTAAAAAATGAGACAAAATATATTGCACTTGCGTCAGATGAGAAATGCCTTCCTGCAGCTAAAAAGTTTGATGCAATCATTAAAACAACTGATTCAAAGGACAAAATATTCCCACTCCTGGAAAGAATGTTAAAAAGTGCAGAAAAGAATGAAGAAGCTTTATCACTATTGAGCAGAAGAGAAACAGATGTATTAAAACTGGTTGCCCTGGGCTATACCAACAAACAAATAGCAGAAAAACTTTTTATAAGTACTCATACCGTTATTTCCCACAGAAAAAATATAACTGCAAAACTAGGCATCAAAACTGTATCGGGCCTGGCAGTTTATGCGGTTTTAAACAATCTTATCCCCAAAGATCATATTCAATAGGTTAATGCCTTTTATATCCCAGATTGGCTTTTAGACAGGTATCTGAAATGATATTAATGGATTCCATAAAATCCCAACATTTAGGGATTGCCTGCTTATTTACTCAGCTATATTTTTGCAGCAATGTTTAATAAAGCTAAATAAAGATGAAAACAGTATATCCTATTTTTACATTGTGGCTAGTTATGCTCTTAATACTATCAGGAGAAAAAAGCAATGCACAAGAGGAAAAATTCTCACTTGATGCAGCCTTGACAAAGGATGCAATTAACAATATGAATGGTGGAATAAAAAGAGGACACGCTTTTCTTGGACTCATAGATTTAGGTTTCAATATCAATACAGAACAATTAAATCTATGGGAAAACGGAAATTTCTACCTGCATATCCAAAACACCTATGGACAAACTCCAACAGAAAACCTTGTTGGTGATATTCAAGTATTTTCAAATATTGAAAACGGCACCTACACGTATTTATATCAATTCTGGTATAAGCATCAAAAGGAGAATTTCTCTTTTATTGCGGGAAAACATGATATGAACGAGGAATTTTTTACCAGTGAACTTGCCGGAGAATATATTAACAGCTCATTTGGTATTATGCCAACAGCTTCGCTGAATGTGCCTGTATCAATATTCCCTTATACGACCCTGGGATTTGTGGGAAATTATAAAATCAATGAAACTTTTGAAGCAAAAGTAGGAATATACAACGGAATACCAGGAGAAATAACACATAGCAATTTTGGAACCGATCTGAATCTGAAAAAACAGAATGGATTGTTCTATGTGGGGGAACTACATCTACATGATATTTTTCAAAATAATCCAGGAACATACAAAGTGGGATTATTTCATCATAGTGGCAAGTTTGACAATGTTTTAAACACCGAGAAAGAAAAAAAAGGATTAAGTGGATTTTACTTCATCGCTGATCAGATGATTTTTACAACAGATAAGTCAAATGACCGAGGACTTGGTACCATGCTCCAGGCAGGTTATTCGCCAAATAAAAACAGCATTAATGATTACTACCTGGCTTATGGACTGAATTACTCAGGAATATTCCAGAAAAATCAAAATGATATGCTTGGTATAGCCATTGCACATGCTTCGATGAATAATTCATCACTCACTAAGGAAGAATCAGGTTATGCATCATGTGAGACAGCATTTGAAATGATATACAAATTACAAATTTTCAACAACCTGAGTATCCAACCTAACATTCAATATATTTTACATCCCGGAATGAAAAAAACAAGAGAGAATGCATTAGTGGGATTACTCAGATTACAATGGAATTATTAATAAAAGCCAATTGAACTCTTAAGTAAAAAAATTAAGATATGAATAACAACGTAATATCCAAACATCAAACACGCAAATCAGATTCTGCAACTATTAATACTGCAAACAGAAGAAGACAAAAATGGATTGCTCTTTCCGGACAACCAAATGTCGGGAAAAGTCTTCTTTTCAACAGGTTAACCGGTTCCAGGGCAACGGTTTCCAATTATCCAGGTACCACAATTGCCGTAGACAAAGGACATATTACTCTTGGAACTGAAAAGTTTGAGATTTGGGATTTACCCGGACTTTACTCATTATTACCAATAACAGAAGAAGAAAGAGTTGCAAAAAGAGCGTTGATTGAGGAAAAGCCTGATTATATACTGCACGTAGTGGATGCCAAAAACCTCACCAGAATGCTTCCCTTGGCACTGGAGTTATCTGAAACCGGTCTTAAAGTAATACTGGTAGTCAATATGATAGATGAGGCTGAAAAAGAAGGTATAACAATCGATTTCAAAAAACTAAGCCAGCAAACAGGTATCCCGGTGGTTCCTTCTGTTGCAATAACCGGAAAAGGTATAAATCAGATCTTGTCTAATATACTAAACTATAAAAGATTAAATCATAAACCGGTAATACCATTGGACTCATGGATTGAACAAAATATTAAAAAACTTGAGAGTATACTATCAAACACTTATCCCATAAATCGAAGGAGTATTGCCCAGTTACTTCTTCAGGAAGATGAAGATGTACTAAAACTGGTAGCAACTGAAGAGCCTGAACAAATGAATCAGGTTAAAACTGTTATCGTTAATACTAAATCAAGATATGAAGAATCGCTGGTATACTCGATGCGAATTAAAATACATGAGGTTTCCGAAAATATTGTACAACAATCAATTAGTATTGAACAAAAAAAACGCATCAGAATAGGCGATAAGCTTAACCAGCTCATGATTAGACCTGCAACGGGTATCCCGATTCTTCTTTTAGTGCTATATTTTTTCCTCTATAAGTTTGTAGGTGTATTTGGAGCAGGAACAATAGTAGATTTTGTGGAAGGAAAATTATTCGGGGAAATTATTAATCCGGCCATTGAGGCTGGTGTAGAAAGTATAATTGGCTCTGAAATCATCCAGCTGTTAATTATTGGAGAATATGGTCTCGTTACCCTGGGATTGACTTATGCCATCGCTATTATTCTGCCTGTGGTAGGAACTTTCTTCCTTGCATTCTCTGTCATCGAGGATTCAGGCTATTTGCCCCGCTTGTCCTTGCTAATCGACAGATTATTCAAAAAAATTGGTCTGAGTGGAAGAGCTGTAATACCTATGGTTCTGGGATTAGGTTGCGACACTATGGCAACTATAGTAACCAGGACCCAGGAAACCAAACGAGAAAGAATAATTGCAACTTTATTACTGGCACTTGCTATTCCTTGCTCCGCACAACTTGGAGTTATCTTTGCTTTATTAGCGCCAGTTCCTATGGCTTTACTGGTTTGGGGTTTAGTAATTTTAGCTAATTTCATGTTTGTAGGCTTTATGGCATCGAAAATTATGCCGGGAAAGAAACCAAGCTTCTTTATGGAACTCCCCCCATTACGCATACCGAAATTATCAAATGTTTTAAGCAAGACCTATACACGTATTCTCTGGTACTTGAAAGAAGTGCTGCCTCTGTTTATCATAGCAAGTGTCATAATTTGGCTTCTGCAGATTACAGGTATATTCCCGGTTATTCTGAAAGGAATTGAGCCAGTTGTTAACGGTATTGGGTTACCAAATGAAACATCAGATGTATTTCTATTTGGGTTTTTCAGAAGAGATTATGGTGCAGCCGGATTATTCCAAATGCAGGATATGCTGACAGCAAACCAACTTGCAATCTCAGCAGTAGTACTGACATTGTTTGTACCATGCGTGGCACAATTGATGGTAATGTTCAAAGAAAGAGGCGCAAAAACGGCAATAGGCATCTTCTTTTTGGTTCTGACTCTTGCCTTTTCAATGGGATGGGTGTTAAATTTTATACTCAATATTTTTAATATAACGTTATAGGAGGTAATCATGCATAGATGTGCATTTTGTGGAATAGAATTCACACAGGAACAAGCAATATCGGCATGCGGAAGCTGCCCATTATCTAACTGCAAACTGGTTAAATGTCCGAATTGCGGCTATGAAGCTCTACCGGAAGCAAAGTCATTCACTTTGCTCAAAAATATCTTTTCTAAGAAGAAAAAAAATACAAGCAGTAAGGAAACAAAGAATTAATAAACATCATAAATAAAAGAAAAATGTACAAGGAAATAAAAATATCGGCTATGGAATCAGATAAAGGGATTGCATTAAATGAATTAAAAAAAGGAAGTTCCGGGACAGTATCAAATATAAAAGCAACTAATACAGCAACCGTTCAAAAATTACTGGCAATGGGTATATTACCCGGTCGCATCATCTATGTTATACGTACATACCCGGTGTATATAATTCAAATAGACAACACACAGGTAGCTATGGATAAAGAACTGGCCAAGAATATAATTTTAACTAAGTATAAAAAAGATTTTGTCTGATACATGAAACTCTTATATAACTTCTTTTAAAGTTATTGATTTTGTGGACATATAGATCTTTATACTAAGGTCTTATTAACCCATTAAATTACAGACTTTAGTAGATTTTTTTATCGCTAACCGAGGAAAATATTCATATTTGGTCAGAAAAATTACTTAAAAGCCACATAAGAAGATATTCTTTTTAGCTTTAATCAATTCAACTCTCATTTGTACATATAAGTTATATTGGGTATACTCCTGGAAAAAACTACCGGTAAGCTTTTCAAAACAATCATATAAAGATTTGAAGCTTACAAAAAAATTATTATCAACTATTCTACAATAATCTTTCCTACAAACAACAAGTCAAAATCTTCGTTAATCAGTTTCCAGTAATACAGTCCCCGGGAAAGTTCAGGAATCAAAACTTGTCCTTCCTCAACAACTATAGTTTGTATTTCTTCTCCCTTGTTATCAAAAAACTCAACATAAAGTTTTTCATTTTCTGGGTTTTCCCAGCTAAGTGAATCAATCTCCGCATAAGTGATAGTAGGAGGTGTATTCACTTTAACAGCTCTGCTGCGATAAGCTCCCTGCAGATTCTCATATAATTGTTCTAAATTTTCATTGGTCTGATATTCTGCTAATAATTCTTTTTGCTTTGCTTCCTCCTGAGCAGCAACTTCCTGTTTGTCTCCTGGTTCTTCTATAACAGATGATTCATTATTCTTAATTGCAATTTCCATTTTATTATGTTTTCTGCAATAGACTGTATCCCTTGCTTCATCAACAACGAATACAGGTAACCCTCCGAATTCATGAACATATGCAGAATCATTTACCGCATTCTTTCCCCTTTCCAATAAGGGAACTATAAAAAAAAGAATTGTGGCAGCAGCTGCAACCACGAGTCCGATATACAATTTTTTCCCAGTATATGCATTTCCTGGTTTTGGATCCAAAACTGAATTCCCCTCTAGTTCACTGGACACCTCTGAAATTATCATTACCTCACCTGCACAGTCTTCACAAGAATTCAAATGATTTCTTAATGAGACATTCAACCTCTCATATCTCCCATCGTTAATGGCTTCTGCACATTGTGCAATCTCTTCCGGTGTCAGATGTTTGTCGTTTGACATTATTCTTAATTTATGCTATTCCTCTGATAAAATCTTTCATCAGAAAATAACCAGTTTATGTTTCTTTAATTTCATTGAAAATCTTTCATCATCATTTATACCTAAGGAAACTTCCATGATATGTTTCTTAATTACTATTTGTGTTTTGTATCATAGAGGCTTCAATTAACAAACCCAAACTTTCATCATTATAATTGGATGAATTGTTATAATTTAATCTTTTTAACAAGCTATCGCGTTGCTTATTCAACCATATTCTCACAGCGTCATTCTTGACATTTTTCCCTTCTATCCTGTTGACAAGCTGTGTAAGTTTATCGAATTTATCTGCCTTTGAAACAGCCTTCTGATTCACTAAAATATTTCTAACAAACGCTTTATGCTCTTCACTATATTTATCTAAATCATTGTCATCCAATGGTATACCATAATAATATTTCAGAAAAAGATTAACCTTACCAATCGTTCCGTTAAAAAAAAGCATTGCTTTCTTTAATCGTTCAACTTCATTACTTATTACAACACCTTTTTCGGCTTCATACACGGTAGTCGAACCATTTTCTGCTTCCCTATCGTTAGGCTGATTATCAGGAAGAGCATACCAATGTTTTTGTTCTTTTCTGATTACCTCGCAACACATACGGTTAACTACTGCTGTATAATATGTTATAACTTTTGATTTACCCTTAAAAGCATTGTTGATTTTGTCTTTTTGCTCCATAAATTTTTCAACAACAACCATCTCTACATCCTCTTTCTCCCTTAATGGAATGACAGAGCGTGCAACATATTTGGATATAACTTTCTTTGAAATCTCAGTGATTGTTTCAATTAAAGTTGTATCGTCTTTTATAACTTTGTTGCTGTTCAGGGTCATTTCTGAAATTATTTCTTTGTAAAAATAATCATATTTATAAAAATCTGTATTTTATCAAGAACTTATGCTATTTTTACATAGATTTAACAAATTAAATTGTTCATTTTCTGCCTTGACAGCATTAATATTTTTTAATAACAGATAAAACTATGACCCTGAATAACAAAATCTCATTAAAGATAAGTCTTGTAATTGCCGGTATCCTACTTTTCAGCAACTCATACTCACAATACGGCCCCTTTTGGTCTAACGAAAGAAATTTATCCGAATACTCCAATTATGAAGCCTACCTAAATATTGTTGAAGATTTTAATAATGAGAAAAATACAGGACCTACTATAGAATCATTAGACAGTCTCGCCTTAAAGACTTTAAATAATAAAGACTACAGTCAATTTTTATTTCTAAAAAATGAAGCAGCCAATTTTTATATGGCGGAAAGTAGGTATGATGATGGGTACAAAGACTTATACAATGCAATGCAGGTTTTTTCCAACAATCATGATACCCTGTCAATAGAATATGTTGCATCTCAGCGTTTATTGCGCAAACTGCTCACTCGTTCTTCTCAAGAATCGAGAAATGAGGGGGAATTATTCCAGTCACAGCTAGATATTCTGAATGCATTAGATATTGAGGGTGAGCCCATGAGAAATACCCTTATTGATTATGGATTATATTTAACCCGCCAGAAAAAGACCAAAGAAGCCATCAACATTTTATATGATGCCCGCAATTATGCCCTCAAAGAGAATGATTTATCAAGTCTGGGTGTAGCAGATTACACAATAATAACCAATCTCCCACCCGTTTATGATATTCAGAAAACCACAATGGAGGTATTAAAAAATGATATCAAGCTTTTTGAACAAGCCAAGCCTTCGATTCCTGTTTTAACATATAGCGCCTATTTCAATTATTTGGTAGGGGAAAGATACTACGACTACTTTGAAGATTATGACCAGGGAATTTTTTACACAAAAAAAGCAATAGCTTGTCTTGACACACTCATGCATCCAGCATGGAATCTAAAAGCTTCATCGCATTCAAACCTGGCTTTAATGTACGCTGATTTAAAAGATACAAGCCAGCTGTGGGATAATTATAACGATACAAAAATTATTGCGGATACAAAACCTATGTCTGATTACAACAAAAGTCTTGCGTATGTCAATATTGCAGATGCAGTGGTTACTGTATCTGAAGATTCTGCTACAATGCTGCTTGATTCCATCAAAAGACAACCCGGAGCTCAGTTCTTTGAAGATAAAATCGCCGAAATAGAGGCAAAAGCCCTGATAAAATCAGGTGAGGAGAATGGAGGTATTCAATTAATTACTGAAAAATTTAATGAGTCAGAAACAATAAAAGGTTATCGTATACCAGTGATTTCGGATTCCATAGATTATATGAACCAGATTCATTTCTTCCATTTGATTGAAGAAACGATTAGAAATTCAGATAATGTATTAGCAGATGAAAAGAAGCCTTATGTAATCACCAACCTTATCCTAAAACAAAACCAATTGTTTCTTAATGCTATAAAAAAGGACATTTACGGACACGAATTATCAAGCCTGACAAATAAATACCATGATTTCTTAATGCCTGCTCTTGAGTATTTACTGACAAGTGGTGAAGAAAACTCCGAAGAAGCAATCCAGCTTATTTTCGCATCTAAAGCAATCCAGCTTTACAATAATCTTATAAAGAGTCAGACGCAAAGCCAGATGGATAGTAATCCCCTGCTGCTTTCACAATTCCTTGATATATCCGATGATATTCAAAACGTCAGGAATAAATTAGCGAATACCCGAACAACTGACGCCCAAGAGGAAGAGCTGAAAAAAGAGTTAAATACACTACTAGTGGACAACATGGTATTACGCTACCAAATGAACGAAAAGCAATTTGAAACAGATGAGATACAGGTTCCTTCTTTACAAGAAATTCAGAAAAAATTAAACCCGGGGAAAGGAATTATTGAATATACAATGAATGATTCTGTTCTTATATGGACATTGATTACAAAAAGCCATTCCAAAACAGGTATAAAATACATAAAGAATTTACCGGGAAAAATATCTGAAGAGATTCATGCAATAAAAACAGGCAGAAAACCAACCGATATTGGATCGATTCTCTTTAGCGATATTGAAGCCGAGATACTAAAGCTGGAACATGTAACAATTATCCCGGATGGTGAGCTAAGCTATATACCCTTTGAATGGATGGTTCTACCTAAAAGCCAAAAAAGAATTATTGAAATGTTGCCGGTTTCATATAATTATTCCACTGCTTTGTGGTATATGCTCAAAAATGAGATAATATCCAAAGAGAAAAGAAACATCTTATCTGTTGCTCCCTTATTTTACGATGAGGACAAAAATACTGATAAAGAAATTCATTATAGCTCTAATTATCGAGGATCGGGAAATTTTCAACCACTTTACCACTCAAAAAAGGAGGTTAATTCAATAGACAGTATTTTTAGGGCTAATGAGTCAACGACACTGAGTCTTATAGGAACCGAGGCGAGCATGAGGAACACAAAAGAACACCTGCAACACTTTGATATAATCCACCTGGCGACTCATGGCCTGGTTAACCCGGAACACCCTGAACGATCGGGTCTTTTTCTCCATCCTGACAATGTAAGTGAAGAAAAAATTTTAAAAGATGATAACATTTTAACTTTAGGGGAATTAATGACCATTGATATGAAGGCAGATCTTGTTGTTCTTAGTGCATGCAATACAGGAAAAGGAAGAATTGCTGAAGGTGAAGGTGTTATAGCTCTGCCACGGGGGTTTATTTTATCAGGAGTGCCTAATGTAATTTCCACCCTTTGGAATGTTCATGACCAAAAAACAATGGAATTAATGAAGGCCTTCTATAGTTACATGCTCAGAGGCAATTCTTATGCAGAAGCACTCAGGCTGGCCAAACTGGACGCTATTAAAAAGGGTTTTATGCCTATGGATTGGGCAGGAATTGTTCTTATTGGCAGTTAGTCTTGCAGAATCTCCCAGAATCCTTCAAATGAATCATCTGTAGAATAGTCAAATGCATCTGGTATTTCCTGCATGGATATTATTTCAACACCCTTATCTGTTGTACCACTACTTACCTTTTTATAAATTGTGCTGTCCTCTGGGCAGATTAAATTAATCTCATTTCCAACCATTTGTATCTCATAATTCATAACTATCCCTCTTTCGTCTTCAACAATAACCTTACTATCAAGCTGCCATGA
>JBKGZD010000057.1:0-14623 GCA_046545795.1 Bacteroidales bacterium
CAATGGAACTTGAAACTTGAAACGTTTCAATTTTATCGCACCTAGCGCTTTTGAAAATACGCGAACCTGTTCTTTCTATAGACATTTCGCTGCTACGCAGCTATGCACATTCAACTCAGGTGCTGCCAGTAGATAATAACCACCTAATGACCCTGTGAAATACTCTACTACGCAGAATTTCACAGGGTAAACCACCAAATGACAACTGAATGAAACGATTTTGCTTTTTCGCTCTATCGTTCCATCCGGTTGTCGGTATAAAACAACGAACAGTTAATATCTATTCAGTTGGTTAATTTATCTGTACAACCCTTGCTCTTTTCCAAACTTTATCCGCCTATTCTGTTTGTCAAAACACTTTGTTATTCAAACTACAAAGCATTGACATTCATTGAATCAAAAATTATATCAACCAAAGTACCAATATTCTTTTTTGACACAGAATGTTCGTCTTTATCAGTATCTACCCTGTGTACAACTACCATGTCAAACTCGGGTATTACAAGAATTATATGTCCTCCAGCCCCTCTTGCAGAATAACTTCCTTCAGGGATATCCACATTAGGTAAGTGTGGATATTTATTATGGTCTCTTGCTACCCACCACATATATCCATATCCATCAACACCATACAGGGCAGCATCTGAATGATAACGAGTACTTTCCTTCACCCAGTCACCGGGAATTATCTGCTTATCTTCCCATTGACCATCATTAAGCATCAAAAGACCGAATCTTGCCATATCCCTGGCAGTTATACGAAAAGGATATGCCCTGTGTTTTGATTCATCGCCGGTAACGTACCATCCATCATCGGCTTCAAAATCTTCCATCTGGATTGGTTTGGCAATTTCTTCTTCAATAGCTTCAAAAATCTCTTTACCAGTTTTTTCTTCAAAAATAGTCCCAAGAACATTGAAATCCCAGTTATTATAATACCAATGGGTACCGGCTTTCATCGTATGCCGCTCCGGCTTTTTGTCTTTCATACTCTCTGATTCATAAAGTGCCGGATGGTAGACTCCTGATCTTGCTTTCAGACAATCATGGATGGTAGCCTGTTTTTCCTCTTCTGTCAAGTTATGTTTATCTTCAATCCCCAGGTCTTCCATTGTCTTATCCATATCAATAAGACTATCCTTAACATAGTTTCCATACAATGCACTCAGGAAGCTTTTACGAATAGAATGTGTCATATATCCGCCTTCAACATCGCCCCATTCATCAACAATAACACCATCATGTACAATTACAACGGCAGAAGTGTGAATACTATCGGTATGTTCCCTGGCCTTGTCCAGTATTTCAGAATCAAAACCATATTCTTCCGGATTATCAGCAATACTCCACTTTTCACCGGGAAATGTTTGTGCACTGCAATGAAATGCAGTAATTACCATTAAAATTAAAAATGATAATAATGTTGTTAGTAAGTGTCTTTTTGTGATCATAACAATCGATTTATAGATATTAACAATAAGTAACATTAATTGCATATGTGAAATATTGAAAGTTTTTGGTTTTTATTTTTTCCAAAGAATTTCTATATTGCCCGGAATAAATTCAATTAAATACGTTTTACTATGAAAAAATTTTCCAAACTATTTCTACTATTACCGTTTTTAATTTTATTCGCTTGTAATAATCAGACTAAAACAGACGAACAAAAGTTTAAAATCGGTGTTGCTTCTTTCATGCATGAGACATGCACTTTCTGCCCCCGCCCTACTGGTATCGAAGAATTTGAATATTACGGCGAACCAAGGCAAGGAGATAAAGTTTTATCCTCCAATTCTTACATTAGGGGATTTGTTGACCGGGTTGAAGAATATGGCGGAGCTGACTTTATTGGTTTAACATCTCCCCGAAATGCAAAAGGAGGATCCTCAGGAAGCTGGATCTCCCAGGAAGCTTTTGACAAATATACAAAAGCAATGATAGAAGACATCAAATCTCAGGGACCACTGGATGCAATATTTATTTCACTTCATGGTGCTATGGCTGTTGAAGATATACCTAAGCCCGAGGCTGAAATTGTACGCCGACTGCGACAAGAAGCAGGAGATATCCCTATATTTGTTACATTAGACCTACACGCAAATGAAGATCACGAATTATCTGATGCAGCGGACGCGGTGTTTATCGTAAAACGCTATCCTCATTATGACACCTACTTACAGGGAGAAAGAGCAGGAAGAGCATTAGTAAATACCTTAAGCAATAAGTATGAACCTGTTATGGCAACCAGAAAACCAGGTGTAATTACCCCCAGCGTTTTCCAGGGAACCTCCGTCTCTCCTGCGATGAATATTATGGAAAAAGCAAGAAGATGGGAGGCAAGGGAACCATCTGCATATGTTTCTGTAGCCTTCGGCTTTGCTTATGCTGATGTGCCTGATGTTGGTGCTACAGTCATGGTAGTCACAGATAATGATACTGCTCTGGCTAACAAAATTGCAGATGACATGAATGATTATATATGGAGAGCACGTGAAGAATTTGCAGGTAAAAAACTTCCTAAAACCCGGGAAGGTGTGACACAAAGCATACAAGCCGCGAAACAAGGTGAAACACCTGTTATCATAGCCGATCACAGCGACAGAACCGGTAATTCAACACACATTATGGAAGAACTCATAAAACAGGAAGCCTCAAATTTCTGTATTGCAACCATAGCAGACGAAAAAGCCATTGAAGAGATGAAAGAAAATGAAATGGAAGAAGGGGATAAAATTAATGCAGAAATTGGCGGTTATGCAGATGAATACGCAGGCAATCCAGTAAAAATAAATGGTGAACTGGAATATTTTGGCGAATACAAACATTTTGACAATGTGGCAGTTATAAATTTTGGACAAAACAACAGAGTGATTGTAACACCACAGTTGCACCAGGTAATGACAACAGATATATTTGAGGCACTGGAAATACCAATGGAAGAAATGGATATTATATCGTTAAAATCAAGAGTGCATTTCAGAAGGGGATTTGTTGAAACAGGTATTGCAGGAAAAGTCATTGAAATTGATGCTCCTGGCTTGGGTCCTGCAGATCTTACAGAGATAGATTACAAGAATATTCCTGAGGACATCTATCCTCTGAATCAGTAAAAATCATTAATATTGGATATTATGGTCTCTCTTTTGTTGAACCTACAGAAAAGAGAGACCATAAATTTTCAATCAACACAAAAAATTCATTTTCAATGTCTTATATTGGGTTTGAAGCGTCAACCCAAAGGTTTAACAACATTTTTGCACCTAGAAAAATTTGTTAATTTTGCCAAAAATATAATTTTAACTGATGTTTTTAAAATTACTTCTCCCAGCCATAATATTGGTAGGTATTTCAGGATTATTCCTGGGGATTAAAATGATTATCCAGAAAAATGGTAAATTCCCGGAGACAGAGATTGGACGCAACAAAGAAATGCGGAAAAGAGGTATAATCTGTGCTAAAGCAGAAGAAATAAGGTGCCGTAATGAAATAAAAAAACAGGGCAAAATTGATCATATATGCAATTCCTGCCATATATAACCACCTGTTAACCTGTGTTCACGAATATTGCAGGTAATAGTTGAAATTTAAATTTAATAAAATCAGTAATATGCTTACAAACAGACAGATTTTTCTGCAAAATATAGGTCAGACATGCGATTATCCTTCAGCCCTTGAAATTGAAAAAGCTTTAGGAATTTATATGTATGACAAGGAAGGGAAAGACTATATTGATCTTGTTTCAGGTGTGTCAGTCAGCAATGTTGGGCACAGGCATCCAAGAGTGGTGGAAACTATTAAAGAACAACTGGATAAGCATATGCACCTGATGGTTTACGGTGAATTTGTCCAGTATCCGCAAGTAAAATTTGCGGAACTGCTGAATAAACATCTACCGGAAAATTTAAACAATATTTACTATGTAAATTCCGGAAGTGAAGCCAATGAAGGGGCTATGAAATTAGCCAAGCGATATACAGGACGGACAGAAATTGTAACAGCTAAAAACGGCTACCACGGCAGTACACATGGCGCTTTGTCTGTAATGGGAGATGAAAAATACAAAAGACCTTTTCGCCCATTACTCCCTGATATAAAATATATTGAATTTAACAATCCGGACCAACTTGATCTTATAACCGAAAAAACTGCATGTGTGATAATCGAACCTATCCAGGCAGAAGCAGGAATTATTCTGCCGGAAAAGGGTTACCTGGAAAAATTAAGAGAAAAATGTAATGCAACAGGTACAATTTTGATATTTGATGAGGTACAGACAGGTTTCGGTCGGACAGGGCAGCTTTTTGCATTCCAGAAATATGGAATAACACCCGATATTGTAACAATAGCAAAAGGGATGGGAGGCGGAATGCCTATTGGCGCTTTTATCTCTTCCAAAAACATTATGGATGCTCTGAAAATTCAGCCCGGACTTGGCCATATAACCACATTTGGAGGCCATCCGGTATCCGCCGCTGCTGCTTATGAAAATCTAAGAGTTATACTGGAAGAAAAAATGATGGAGGGAGTTGAAGCAAAAGAAAAACAATACAAAAAGAAATTAAAACATTCCAGGATAAAAAATGTTCGGGGAACAGGACTTTTTCTTGCAGTAGAATTACAAGATGAAAATACTGTTAATAAAACAATGAAAAATCTGAGGGAAGAAGGAATTATAACTGACCAGTTCATATTTAAACCCAATGCATTCAGGATAGCTCCACCACTCATAATTGCGGAAGAAGAAATAGATGAATCTATACAAAGAATAAAGAAAGCTTTAGATAAACTTGATAATGAAAAGAACTAATGAATAATTATTCTTCTTTAGTTTTCGTTCATAATTAAATTTATTAAAATAAGCGTATAATATGACAAAAAAAATTAGGCTCTCTCTCTTATTTATCATCTTCATGATTCAGCTTCCAATAGCCGGACAAGGGCAAAGTAAAGACACATCATCATCCTGGCTTCAGCAAAAGGAAAAACAACTAAACGCCTATTTGGATACCCTTGCAAATGCAACTTCTGAAATGAAAAGAATACAGATTAACGATAAAATTCTTGACACCCTTAGAGAAGTTGTCAATCAACCTGGATCGTTTGAATATTCTTTTGATTCGATAGAAAATGCAGGAATTTTACAATCTGAAGACAATAAACTCAAGTTATACAACTGGAATTTACCATATAATGACGGTACCCACGATTATTATTGTTTAATCCAATACAAAGCCGATGATGATAACGGAATAAAAGTATTTGAACTAAAAGACAAGTCCGGTTCGATTGAAGAGCCGGAATCCGCTATCCTCAATTATCCGGAATGGTATGGAGCTCTTTATTATAATATTATCCCAATAAAATCAAGAACAAACGAAACTTACTATACACTCCTCGCCTACGATATGAACGACTATCTCACGGATAAAAAAATAGTGGATGTTCTTAGATTTGATGAAGAAAATAAGCCCGTTTTCGGAGCTTCCATTTTCAAAAACAGAAGAGAAGTTTCAAACAGGTTGATTTTTGAGTATGGAGAATTTGCCTCCATGATGTTAAAATATGATAAAGAAAAAGAGATTATTGTTTACGATCATCTCTCCCCTTCTAAAGCTGAATATGAAGGGCAACGTGAATATTACGGTCCTGATTTTTCTTATGATGGTCTTAAATATGAAAACGGAATCTGGAATACTTATTTTGACCTGGACCTCAGGCGTAATGAAATTAATATTAATCAGTAAGGTAATTTTTGCATGAGAAATTTTTCCATTGGTAGAACTGTAACCTATACAATTTATTTCTACATTATTGATAGCGATTCTTCTTGTGCCAATAAGCTGGATTATTCACTTAACAAAAATTCTAACCATAACATTGATATTTTTCAAAGTAAAAAAGAATTTTTACAGCAATATTCAAATCAAAAATTAAAAGTGGGACGGGATATAATAAACATAATTCTAATAGACGCTCACCAATTAGAACCTGAAAAGGATATTAAACTACTCAGAAAACTAAAAAAGAAAAATAAAAACACTGAATTTATTGTACTTACAGATGGCGTAAGTAATAAAATATCAAGCTTTGCACTTGACCTGGGAGTATATGAAATTATTCAAAAAAATGACAATATATTTTACAGAATAGAGAATTCAATAAAAAGTGTTACCAGCCTTTATAATTTTCTAAAGAAAAAGAAAAGTCTCAGGCAAATAGTATATGCTTTAATAATTTTTGTAGCGCTTTCCGGAACTCTTTTTTACTTTTTAGTTCTTATCCAGAATTAAACAATGTATATTTTATCCACTTATTTGACAAAAAAAAGTACGCTGGCATATAAAGCTACTTGTAAACCCGCGGATGACCTAAGGTATATAGTTATTATTCCTTGCTATTATGAACCAGAAATTATCAAAACTTTGGAATCTTTGGTACAGGCAAATCCCCCAAAATCATCCGTAGAAGTAATCATCATAGTAAATACCCCGGAAAAAGCTCCTTCTAAAATATCAGATCAAAACCAGGATACTTATGATGAAATCGTCAAATGGACACAGGAAAATAATGATGAAAAACTCTCTTTTATTCCTTTTCATATCAACAATATACCTTCAAAGGAAGCTGGAGCAGGTTTGGCAAGAAAAGCAGGTATGGATACCGGAATTTTAAGGTTACATCAAGCGGGTAAACAAGATGGTTACCTATTGTCCCTGGATGCAGACACGCAATGCGCTTCAAATTATTTCACTGAAATTGAGAAAACAGTTGATGATATAAAAAATTTGAATGCAGGGATAATATATTTTGAACACCCGTTGAAGGGAATGGATTTCCCCCCGGAAAATTATGAAGCAGCAGCGCATTATGAACTTTTCCTGCGATATTACAACCAGGGATTGGCATTATCAGGATTTCCCTATCCTTTTCATACTATTGGGTCAGCATTTTTTGTGAGAGCGCAGGCATATGCAAAGCAAGGAGGCATGAACAAACGAAAAGCCGGAGAAGATTTCTACTTTTTAAATAAAATATTTCAACTCGGGAACATCAAAGAGCTTAATACTACTTGTGTTTATCCGTCATCCAGGCCTTCAGACCGCGTGTTGTTTGGTACTGGCCCGGAAGTAAAAAAAATTTCAAAAGAAGAACAAATAGCTTATAAAGTTTATGCCCCGGATTATTTTTTTATTCTTGAATTGTTTTTTAAAGAATCTCTTACTGAATTTTATAACTGTCCGGAGGAAAAATTTGATGTGGTTTTCAAAAAACTCCCTGATTCATTGAGAAATTTTCTATATTCAGTGAATTTTCAAAAAGAATGGAACCGTTTACGTTATAATTGTTCAAATGAGAAAACATTTAGAAAACAATTCTTCCATTGGTTTAATGGATTGAAAATTATACAGTTCATGCATTACACCCATCCCCGTATTGAAAACAAAATGGATGTAAAAAAGGCGAGCCGGATATTGCTTTCATATTTAGGTCAAAATACCAGTAGTGGAGATGTATTTAAATTATTGAAAATTTACCGCACATTAGAACGGGAAAATGAAACATATATTCCTTAAGTCAGGAAAATTTGAGACAGGTTTTTGAGTTATTGAGTTTTCTGAGTTGATGAAGTATGGTGGTCATTCGGTTGTCATTCTGTAGTCATTCTGTAGTCATTAATAGTCATTCGGTGGTCATTCGGTGGTTTACCCTTTGAAATTCTGTGAAACAGAGTATTTCACCGGGGTCATTCAGTAGCTTTTCCGCTGATGTCTTAAATACAGATAAATTATTCCTTGTCTATCCACTTCAACAGCAGCCAGCCCAATACTGCCCCTGCAATGTACCATGGAAAATCCAGCCAGTCAAAACTTGAGCCCAGAATTGTATGCCCAAGGAAAGTACTTCTAATATTCATTAAAAATTCAGGATTCCATAACTGTAAAAACTCTATTATGGAAGTAATGAAAAAAGCCATTAAAGCATACAACATCTTGAGGTGACCCGGGAATATTAAAAATATGAGTAAACACAAATCAGTTACATAAAATAAACCCGATAGTTTGTAAGATATAATTGTTCCTTCAAAAGCGGGATATACCTTTGAGAACAAACCAAGTGCGGCAATAACCAGAAATGCTAAAACAGCTTTAATAATCGTCCTTTTATCGTACATATAGTATATTAAATATCAAGCTTTCCGTGAATGATTGTAATTATTGAAACACAAAAGAAGATAAGACTATCAATCCTTGCCTCTTTACTCATATCAGAATTAATAAGGGTTTTAAAAGAACGAATCTCATTTTTCATCAGTGTATTGAGTATATTATTTTTTTTATTATCAAGTATTTCAGATTTTTCCGCCAACTCCATAGCTTCCCTGCAATAGTTTAACAATTCTGCTTCAGAGATATCATCATCCTTCAAATCTACTGCAATATCTCTGATTTCAATTAATCTTTCAATATTTTTTTCAGTCTGCCCCATAAGTTAGTCATGAATGATTTAAGTCAAATTTATAAATTATTTTTCAACAAAGGAAATTTTGTTGTTATACAACATACAAAGCCTAAAAATGATTAAACAGCAAAAATTAACTAACATTCCGGGGCTGGCTAAAGACAAATTGTTTTATTCCTTCAAATTATCGGCAAGCTTTTTAAACTCCTAACAGTTAAAGTTTTTCTTTCTTATAAATGCACCTGACTAAAGGTATGTACCTAATATAAAACATCTTCGTTCTTTACCTCTATCGTTCTTTCGTTCAATCCACCTTTAATCCAGCATATAGCAGGCAGTATCAGACATCTGATTCTATCGACCATCAAAAATCCAGTTTTTTTATTTTAACTCGTACCGTTCCTTTTCAATTTCCGCAATGAACCTTGAAGGATAGGTAAAAACGGCATCATAAGAATATATTACAGAGGGAAATGTAATAAAAAGGTTTTGCTTGGCACGGCTGCAGGCAACATAAAACAAACGCCTCTCCTCCTCCATATCTTCAATATTCCTTGCCCGAATAGAGGGAAACAGTCCATCAAGTGCATGAGGTACAATGACCGTATGCCATTCTAACCCTTTAGCAGAATGTACAGTAGAAATAGTTACCGGCCTTTCCTCTTCTTCATCAACAAGTGGAGTTGATTGTCCAGACAAACTTCTTGATGGAGGTTCTAGGGCAAAATCGGCAAGAAATTTTTCTATGCTTTCATATTTTTGAGAAAGATCGATTAAAACCTCTATATCCATCATCCTGGACTGATAATCCGGATCGCGCGATTCCAGCAAGGGAGCATAATAATCTCTTATCATCTGCAATTGCTCGGGAACAAAAAGAGAATCATCATAAGCACGATTAAATACCTCCTTCAATTTCTTCAATTCTTCATAAAACTTTTTCTTTTCATAAAAATTAAGAGGTATTTCTCCTGTTTTACGTATGTCCTTAACAATGTTACCAGCGGTAATTTTCCCCACGCCGGGAAGAAGTTTTAAAATCCGGTGCCATGCTACAGAATCGAATGGATTTAAAAGGATGCGCAAATAAGCTATCATGTCCTTAATGTGCATCCTCTCATTAAACTTTAAACCACCAACGACCACATACGGTATTCCCCTCTTATTCAATTCGGTCTGGATATAGCGATTATGCCAGTCGGCCCGGTTTAATACAGCAATTTCATCCAGGGGAATATTTTGTTCCCGGAGCTCTAAGATTTTTGATACTATGAAAGCAGCCTCTTCCTCTTCGTCATAAAACCTCATAACCACCGGCACATGAGTAGCTTCGATATCTGAATAAAGCTTTTTCTTATACCCAATGACAGAGTGTTCTACAATGTTGTTGGTAAATTCGAGTATTTTCTGGTTGCTCCGGTAATTCTTTTCAATCTTTACTACCCGGCATTCCGGGTAATGCTGGGGAAACCGCAATATATTTTCGTAATTGGCACCCCGAAATGCATATATACTCTGGGAATCATCACCTACAACCATTATGTTGCGGTGTTTTGCTGCAATATAATCTACAATTTCTTTTTGCACAACGTTTGTGTCCTGGAATTCATCAACCATTATGTATCTGAATTCTTCCTGCAATCTTTTGCGAAAACGGACATTGTCTCTCAAAGCATCTCTCAGGAATTCCATTAAATCATCGAAATCAAACAGGTTGCTTATCTCCTTATAGCGGTTATATCCATTATAGATTAGTTCAATATCCTCCACATAATCAATAAGTCCGGAATAATATTTTTCCACAAATTCTTTAATGGTGATATTCCGGTTTCTTGAACCGGAGATTATTTTCTGCAGCCTTCTCTTTTTAGGAAATTTTTTGTCATTTCTGTTATATTTCAATTCACTTCTGACTAAATCAATGGTGTCTTCACTATCTGCAGTATCAATAATGGTGAAATTTGGTGGAATATTCAGAAAATTAGCGTACTTCCGTAATATGTATGTGGCAAAAGAATGAAACGTACCCCCAACAACTTTTCCAACCCGCTTGTCTTTGAGCAACTGTTCAACTCGCGATAACATTTCCCGTGCCGCTTTACGGGTAAAAGTGAGCAATAAAATTCTGGATGGTTCAACATTATTTTCAATAAGGTAACTGACCCGGTACACAATGACCCTGGTCTTTCCACTTCCGGCACCAGCGATAACAAGCAAAGGTCCACGTAAAGAAGTCACAGCAGCCAGTTGAGCGTTATTTAGCTGATTGGCATAATCAATTTTATAATTTCCATGAGAAATTCCTTCAGCAGAATATTCTAAGGACTGTCCCTGCTTTTTACGTTCAATAGAATCTGCAATGAGCTTTAATTCATTAATCCTTTTCTGTGTTTCATCATCGATATCTATTGACGGATAATCTTCACTTGAAAGGGAATACATTTCGGGTAATGAAGAATTGCTTTCTTCCCTTTGAGTTTGCTTTTTATCAACCTCCCCTAAAAAATCTTCCAATAGCTTTTCCCTGTCCATGTCATTCAAATCATCGCTCTCCTCTCCGTTATCATCGTTCGAATTCTCTTTATCAGACTTTCTCCCCGGAAAATAATCCCACCCCTGATTCCCTTCAAAAAATTCGATATGGAGAAATGCAGCAAGAGGATTCAAAATAATATCTAATGACCTGAATATTCGCATCATACAAAAAGAAATTTCTTCTCAAATATACTCCATTATGTGGATTTTTCATATGGTTATTTTTTTTTATTATATTGAAAAATTATATAAAATATAATTATTTTTCAGACAAGCGTTTCAAATAAATTTTTAGAGATCTAAATAATAATCAATCATCTGTTAATTTATTCTATTTATGTGGCTTACACGTATATTCATATTTTTCTTTATTGCCATTAATATATTCTCCTTACAATCAACAGCTCAAACAGGAAGTCCGTATTTAACTCATTACACTGATCAACAATGGCAACAAAACAAAAACTGGTCTATTACTCAAGACCATCATAACAATATGATTTTAGCAAACCGAAAAGGGATTATTGTTTTTTCCGAGAATAAACGGAGTTATATTCAAACACCCTCTATGCCTTTTTTTCTTAAAAGGGACGACAAAACAGATACTGTATATGTAGCATGCAGAAAACGTTTTGGCTATCTGCAAAAAGACCCGCAAGGTGTTTACCAATATAAAGATATTTATATAAATGATAATGAAGAAGATTTCACGAACATCCTATTTTCAGACAGCACAATTTATTTCATGGGGAATGAAAATATCATCAGAATTAACCGTAAGAACCATAACATTGACAAAACCTGGAATGCTGATGCTAAACAGCAATTCACAGGTTTATTTAAAGATTCAAAAGATATTTTCATCAATGTTTGGGAAGAAGGTCTATATAAACTTGATAGTGATACTTTATTTCCAGTAGTAAGTGGTTTTTGGACAAGCAATGATTATATTCTCTTCAGCATAAAATATGACGAAAAAAATTTATTGATTGGAACTGAAGACAATGAATTGTATCTATTCAATGGCTATAAATTTTATAGGTATAAACCTGAAAGTTACTCCTATTTAAAAAGAAGCACAATCATGGGTGCCACAAACATTTCTAAAAACCGGATGGCTATAGGTACAATAGCGGGAGGTGTGGTCATTATTGACAAAAACACTGATAAAACAATCTACACCATCAATTACCCTTCAGGTCTGCCCGTGGATGAAGTTTACGCCTTATCAACAGATAAAAACGAAGGGTTATGGATTAGCCATGATAAGGGTTTAACAAGAGCTGCATTAGAACTGCCAGTAAAAAACATGCTTGATTACCCCGGACTTGAAGGGAAACCCCTTCACTCTGCACAGGTTGACAGTACCTTATACGTAGCAACAACCAATTCTATTTATTACTTAACCAGGGAAAAACAATATCAAACAGAAACTATAACAGTTAAAGAAGAAATTTCTGAAAAAGAAAAAGAAAAAGAAAAAGAAGAAAAAACAAAAGAAAAAGAAGAAAAATCAGATAACATTTTCAGAAAAATTGCTGATAAACTATTCAAAAAAGATGATCAAGAAAGAGAGGCAACTGAAAAACAAGACAAAGAAGAATCAAAACAATATAAATACAGGCAAAAAGAAATTTACTCGCTGGAATCAATCAATTACATTTTTAAAGAAACAGAAACTATCGATGGTAAATACAATCAATTATTGCCATTTAATAATGGCCTATTAGTTGCCACAAACAATGGATTATTCTATATAAATAATCAAAAAGAAAGCAAACCTGTCATAGAACATAAATCAATCTATCATATTACACAAGGGACTGATTCAACTCAAATATTAGTAGCAACTCAAGAAGGACTCAGAAAAGTAAAATTTGAAGATCAGTCATGGACTCAAACAAATCCTGCACCCGCACTGAATAAAAGGATATATTCCTCGGCAGTACTGGATTCTTTAACAATATGGGCAGGAGGAGAGGACACAGCCTATAGAATAAAAATAATGAATGAAGGAAAGAATATCATCAAAAAATATAACATTAACACCAAATATCCAGAGAAATACAAAGTCAGCAAATACAAAGACAGCATTTATGTTCTGCTTGATGAAGGAATTTATAAATACCAAAAACATGCTGACTCGTTAGCACCGTATAATATTTTTGAAAATACAACAGACGAAGAGTTAACAAATTACTCATATATCCTTTCCCAGCCAAATCATATTTGGATCAACAACCAGTACCACTGGAGAAAGCTAAGCCATAAAAAAGTTGATAGTTCAGCAATAAATGCATATTTAAATTTATTTACTTCAATAGAAAATATTTATTTAGAAAATGACTTTGCCTGGATAACAACTTCAGATGGTCTCTATCGCATAAATCTTAAAAAAGGTCTCCCGAAGGATAAAAACTTTAGAGCCTATATCTCTTCGATAGCAGTAGAAGATGGTAGTAGACTAAAAATTAAGGATTTACATTTCAACAAAGAAAATAAAGCACTTGAATTCCATGTTTCTGCACCAAATTATCTCAGGCAAAATAAGACCCAATATCAATATCACATTGAAGGAATGATGGAGGGATGGTCACAATGGCGTAACAGTCCGACCATACAGCTTTTTACACAAAAAGGTACTTACACAATAAAAGCCAGGGCTAAAAATATTTGGGGAGATATTCAGGAAACCCAGACTATAAATCTAAGCGTTCCACCACCCTTTACTGAAACTATCTGGTTCTACGGTATTGTTAGTATTGCAGTTGTGTTGTTAGCCATAGCAATAATCAAGGCACGGGAGAAAAAGCTTCAGCATGACAAAAAGATACTTGAGGCAAAAGTCAGGGAAAGAACCAGGACAATAGAAGACCAGAAGGAAGAAATAAAAATACAAAGAGATGATATAGAAAAGAAAAAAAATAATTTACAGCAAAAAAATGAAGAAATAACTGATAGCATTGAATATGCAAGTCGTATACAAGGTGCATTACTCCCGGCAGAACAAAATTTTCATGACTCCTTTAGTGATTACTTCATCTTATTTAAACCAAGGGATATAGTAAGTGGCGACTTTTACTGGATAGCTCATAAAGACAAAAAAGTATTCGTAACTGCTGCAGATTGTACTGGTCATGGTGTTCCAGGAGCTTTCATGAGCATGTTAGGAGTTTCCTTCCTGAACGAAATTGTTAAAGAAAGAGATACGCATAATCATTATACTGCATCACAAATTCTTGATGAATTAAGAAAAATGGTAAAAGATTCTTTACATCAAACATCAAATAATAGCAAATCGAAAGACGGATTAGATTTGGCTTTCTGCATTATTGATTTTGAGTCAAATAAAATTCAATATGCAGGAGCACATAATCCTCTTTTTATATTCAGAAATAACGGTGAGTTTGAAGAAATAAAAGCAGACCGTATGCCTATAGGAGTATATCTTAAAAAAGAAGAAAAACCTTTTACAAATAATACTATAAACTTTCAGAAAGGGGATACTTTCTACATGTTTTCAGATGGATACGAGGACCAGTTTGGGGGTCCTCAGGATAAAAAATTTAAAAAGAAAAATCTGAAAAACCTCCTTTCGGATATCTATGATCGTAGCATGGATGAACAG
>JBKGZD010000058.1:0-14170 GCA_046545795.1 Bacteroidales bacterium
TAAAGTTTACATGCTTGAGGGCTATTTTGAATGCTGAGGGTATAGTTGCCCAAAATAATATTGTTAGTCCTGCATACAAGTATGACCTATTCATAATTGAGATAGTTTTTTTTAATGTTGTGAATTTCTTTCTGTTCTTCTTCCAGACGTGTTTTCATGTTAAAGAATATTTCTTTTTCCTGCTGAATCTTGCTGATAAGTTTCGTATTATTAAAATTAATTATTATTTAATCATTGACGTTTCATACTCTGAAACTGGTAAGGTATAAAAATAGGAAAAGTTACACTGCAAAACAAAAAGCACCGATGTAAGAAACCACATCGGTGCTTTTAGAATCACTAAATATGGAAGTTTAGTAAATTTCTATTTTATATGGAATTCTGGCTTGTATTCCAGACATATTTTTCACTTCTTCAAGCTGTTCATAGTAAGTATATTCATCTCCAAGTGCATTTTTAATGATCCTGGTTTTTGCGCCTCCTTTAATTTGCTTCATAAACTGATCAAATGGATCTTTGAGTTCAGGTAGTTCAACTACCCTGTATTTTTCAATTTTGGCTTTTTCTCCGGCTATCTCTATGGCTTTGTCAAGTCCACCGAAAAGGTCAACAAGACCTATATTTTTAGCATCTATGCCACTCCAGACTCTTCCCTGCCCAATTTCATCGACCTCTTCCTTTGTCATATTTCTGCCATCTGCTACTCGTCCCACAAAATTATCGTAGACATCTTCAATTCCATTCTTTATAACTTGTTTCTCATAATCAGTCAATGACCTGAACGGGTTCCCAATATCTGAATGTTTGTTTGTCTTTGCAACATCCAGGTATATTCCCAGTTTATCATTCATTAATTCTTTTACATTAGGAATAATTCCGAATACACCTATAGAACCGGTTATGGTGTTTGGGTTTGCCACGATAGTGTCGGCAGGTGCCACAATATAATAGCCACCTGAGGCTGCAACATCTCCCAGGGAGGCAATAACCGGTTTTGTTTCGCTTGCGAGTTTTAATTCTCTCCATATCACTTCAGATGCTAAAGCGCTGCCTCCACCTGAATTGACCCTGAAAACAATTGCTTTTATTGTACTGTCCTTTCTTGCTTCCCTTATTGCCCTGGAAATTCTGTCAGAACCAATAGAGCCTTCTTCTCCCTCTCCCATAATCACAGAACCCATGGCATATACAACTGCAATCTTATCTGTTGCTAAGCCTTTATAATCTTTAATTTCGGGGACACGGTTGTATTTGTTCAAATTGACAAAATCCACATCATCTTTATCTGTCTTTGAACTGTCTTTTAGTTCACCGAGAATTTCATCTTTATATTTCAGACCATCGACAAATTTTTGTTCAAGGGCAATTTCAGCCGTCTCTAACGAAAGGTTATCAGCAAGTTCATTAATTTTTTGATTGTCTATACCTCTGAATTCTTCTATGCCTTCGGCCATTGTGCTCCATAAATCCGAAACATATTCCATTATCTGCGTTCTGTTTTCTTCGCTCATTTCGTTTCTTGTAAAAGGCTCTATTGCACTTTTAAATTTACCATGGCGTATAATTTGCGGCTCTATGCCGAGTTTATCCAGAGCTTCTTTGAAAAACATAACCTGCGAATTGAGCCCTGTAAGATTGATACGCCCGGCTGGGTTTACATAAATTTTATCTGCTACTGAAGCCAGGTAATACGATGTTTGCACATAGTTGTCGCTATAAGCAATGATAAATTTACCGGTTTCTTTGAACTTAATCAGTGCCTCTCTTATTTCTTCTATTGTCGCCATTCCTGCCGGAATTGATGTAAGCTCAAGATAAATGCCTTCTATATTATCATCTTCTCCTGCTTTTTCTATATTGGCCAGGATTTCATTTAAACCCAATGAAGGTTGAGGCTTAAAGCTTTGAAAATCAAAGTTTCCAAATGGGCTTTTAGGGTTGCGATCCATGATAATGTTATCAAGCTTGACTTTCAGAACTGTGTTCGGGTTTATCTCCACAGGTTTATCTTGTTTTGATAGCATTATACTAATTGATGTAAAGAAAATAAGGAAAAACAATAATCCCGCTATAATTACACCAACAAGACTCGCCAGGGTGTACTTGAAGAAACTTTTCATAATGATATTTTTTATTGGTTACACATATACAAATTTATAATCTTCCTTGTAAAAAAGAAACAGAGAAATTTTTACTTTATTTAAGATTCCAATATTATGTAATCTTATTTATCCTCATACCTTAATGGTTGAATTTTTCCATAGGTCAAACATCTCCACAGCCATTCAAAAGGTCCGAACCGGAACTTATTTAACCACCAACGACTGAATACAATCTGTGCTGAAAATATGATTACTGTTAACACAATACCTTGCCAGACTTCAACTTTGCCAAATAATCCTAAACCATAGGAATGAAAAAGGAAAGCTGTAATTATTGAATGTAAAAGATAGTTGGTTAATGACATTCTACCCACAGGTGCAAGGAGGCGTTGAAATATATTTTTGTTGTATTTTGCAAAGATAATTACCATGGCTGAAATATAGCTTAATCCAAAAGCTACCCCACCAAAGGTGTGCATGGCAGTAAAGAGAAACATCCAACCATCAGGGATACTCATAACAGTATGGCGAAAAGCAATTGTATAAAGGGTGTTGGCAACAATACCGACACCAACACCCCACCAGAAAACTTTTCGGAAAAATGAAAGATTATTCACATAATCTGTGATTAATCTTTTGCGTGCAAAAAGAAAACCAAATAAAAACATTCCAAAAATCAGCGGATAAAAGAATATGATACCGGGTAAAAGGTTAACATATTCATCAATACGTATAGATATCATTTCAGAAAAGCTACCTTCAGCATAAACTGAACTTGCTTTTTCTAAAAAATTTTTTATTTCAGTCATTGATTCTTCCATGCTTGCTTCAATAGCTGATTGGGCTTCAGGGATTTGAGAAAAAACTGTAAACATAGCTACCATTAGCCCTGTCAGAATAGTTGGAATCAAGGCAAAGGCAATTGCCCACCTGGTAATTTTTTTATCAGAGGCATTTTTAAAAAGTATAAGAATAAAACCAAAAAGTGCATAAAAAATCAAAATATCTCCCGCCCATAAAAACAGAACATGCGCAATACCAAATAACAACAAGAAAAACAAGCGTCTTCTGAATAGCGGTATAATGCTTGATCCGTTTGGTGTAACTTTATTGAGGAAAATCCAGAAACCTACACCGAACATTATTGAGAAAATAACATAAAATTTGCCTTCGAAGAAGAACTTGATAAATGATTCTGAGACTATCTGATGTAACGGAATATCCTGCGAAGCACCCACAAGCATTTGTGTAATGGGCTCATACATAAGAGGCATATTCACCATTAATATCCCGAATATTGCAAGACCTCTCAGCGCATCAATTAATTCAATGCGTTCCGACCTGGAAATGGGAGAAACATTTATGCTCATTACTCTGAAGGTTTTATTTTAGATTTCTGTTGTGATCTCTTTCAGTTTTAAATTCATTAGTATTATTTTTTTCCCTTGTATTACATTTTGAGAGTTGATAAATTTTTAAAGTTGATAAATTTTGAGAATTTTGCCTGAAGGATTTTTCATAAGTTTATTTTTTAAGATCATATGGAACTTAACATGATAAAATAAACATTTCATGGAGATTTTGTTTTATTGATGGATTAAAATGAGTGTTTAATGCAGCAAAAAGTATATTTATTAGTGGGGAGCAACCAGGGAAACAGAGAAAAGTATTTACAGGATGCTGAAAGTATGATTGAAGAGAGGATTGGCAGTATAATAAAACGCTCTTCTGTTTATGAAACAGAACCATGGGGTTTTAATGATAAGCGCTATTTTTTAAACCAGGTCCTGGTGGTAAATACCGACCAAGCTCCCTTGCAGATTCTTGATAATATTAATAAAATTGAAAGCGAGCTGGGTCGTAAAAGAACACATTCCGGGGATTATTCAAACAGGTCAATTGATATCGATATTTTATTTTATGGAAACCAAGTGCTTTCATCAGAGGAGCTGAGTATACCTCATCCGTTAATTCAGGAACGGCGATTTGTTTTACTTCCCATGGAAGAGATTGCCCCGGATTTTGAACATCCTCAACTTGGGAAAACAATATCTTTATTGCTTAAGGAGTGTGCTGACCAACTGGAAGTGAGAAAATACAGGTAATGCCTGTTTTTGCTTATTTATCTGAAAAACCTAAACTTGCTATGCTTACCCTGGCATTTTTGCTTTGCAGAATGGCATTTGCACAAGCCTCCAGAGTCGCACCGGTTGTAATGATGTCATCAACAAGCAGTACGTGTTTGTCAGAAAAATATTGAGGGTCATTAAGTTTAAAAACATTTTCAACATTAAGCCACCGTTCATATTTATTTTTTTTAGTCTGGCTGGTAGTATATTCTGCCCTGTACAGGTTTTTTGTTGCTAAAGGTTGTTCGAGAGTTTCAGAAATTCCTTTACCAATCCATTCGCTCTGGTTAAAACCTCTTTTCTTTAATTTTTTCTTGTGAAGAGGCACCGGCACAACATAGTCAACCTGCCCAAAGGAAGAATTTTTTAATTCCCTGCCTAATTTTTTCCCAAGTTCGTATCCGATTTCTTTTTTCCCGTTGTATTTCATTTCATGAATTAACCGCTGATACCTGCTGCCTTTGATATAAAAAAAATAGGAAGTTGCATATTGAACAGGGATTCTTCCCCAGAAAATTTGTTCAACGGGATTTCCCTGCTCCTTGTGATAATTCGTTTTTGGGATGTCCATCCAGCAATTTGGACAGATATATTTTTCAATACCCGGAATGTCTCCTCCACATGCCAGGCATGTTTTAGGGAAAACCAGATCGGTAAAATCTTTGAGAAGCTGATACAGTAGCACGTCTGATTAATTATTGTAGATTTATTATGCTATGAATTTAAAATTTCTACGACAGAAGGATCAAAGCTTTTTTCCTTTGCAAATTCTATACACTTTGACCAGTCGTCCTTATAGAAATCTTTGATTTTTTCCAGCTCGCCTTGATCAATGATTGTTTCTTCAGGAACCCATTTTGACGGGATTAATGCAGCGGAATATAAAATTAAGTGGCAAAGGAGCCATCGGGATCTAAAACTGATATAATGAAGTGTTTTATTCTGTATTTCTTTTCTTTCCCGGGGGAATATTTTTTTACTGATTCGTTTGATTACTTTTAGCTGTTTTTCGCTATAAGATTTATGTTGCGGATTTATGTTAATCTTATTTTTTTCATATTCTGTCCCGGTATACTTTGCAATTCGATCAATAAAAGAAAAAGGATCTTTTTTTAATTCTTCATGAAAAAGTACAAGTGGTTTATTTGGGAATAACTCTTCTATTAGTTTTAATTTTTGGGAAAAGAATCCTTCCTTTCTATCCCAGTGCCCCTGGTTGTTTTCAATATCCACAAATTCTCCGAAAGATTTATATCCTCCGTTCTTGACATATCTTCTGTATTGAGATGCGAGCCAGCTATCATTCCTCCTCAGGACAATTATTATGTTCGCATCAGGGTAGTGGGCTGCCGTCTTCCTGACTTCCCTCTCAAATTGACGGTCAAATTCCCGGGAAATCAAATATTTATCGTAATTTGTTTGTTCTATGATTGATGGATAGTTACCATAGCGAGTACGCTGTATATAATAAATCCCTTTGAATTTTGGGAAAACTTTATATTGGAGATAGGTAGAGGCTGTTTTTCCAAGGCCCACATGGAAATAAATTACTTTATTATTTTTTTGTTGTTCCATAATTTATATGTTTCTTTTTAACTTTTCTAAGGTCATATGGAACTTCCAGGATAAACATATTTTTTTTAATGTATCATGGAAGATTCATTGTATTAAAATTATTCCTGAAATTTAAGTTGTCAAATTTATAGATTTTCAGTTAAATTCTCTTGTTGGAAATTACTTAAAAATTAAAGTGTAGAACTTACTTCTGATTTATAAGGATTAATTTTGATTCGGAAGATTTAGGGTGATTATCAATAACGGTTTTTCTTTATAAAATTAACATTCATCATAGTTCATAAGGAATCAATTTGTTTACCTTTGCACAGAATTAATTATTAATGAAATGGCTATAAAGCTTTTGGTAGTAAGCAGTTATGAAGGTTCTCTTACCTCAGTAAGACCTGAAGCAGAGATGGTGAAGGGATTGAAACACCATGGTGTGGAAGTCGATGTAATGACAAAGAGAGACACTTATTATGCACAGAAATTTGAGGAATCAGGGATGGCTGTTTTTCATTATGTTCCTGCGAAAAAGATTTCTTTGCAGGAAATCAAATACATACGAAAGATACTGAAAAAGGGCAATTATGATATAGTACATGTTTTCAACAACAGAGCGGTTACGAACACCATCTTTGCTTCTGCCGGACTTCCCGTAAAAGTGATTACTTACCGGGGTTTTACCGGGCACGTACATTGGTATAAACCTACATCCTATATTAGTCATCTTAACCCCAAAGTCAGCAAGATTACATGTGTTTCCAACGGAGTGAGAGATCAAGTCCGTGATCAACTTTTTTTAAATAAAAACAAAGCCGTTACAATATATAAAGGGCATGAACCAAACTGGTATATTGATGTTAAGCCTGTTTCAAGGGCAAGCCTCGAAATACCTGACTCAGCTTTTGTGGTAGGTTGTGTGGCTAATGTGAGGCGTATGAAAGGAATAAACTACTTATTGGAGGCCACTCAATTTCTCAAAAAACATGCGGATATTCATTTATTGCTGGTAGGAAAGGGGATGGATAATCCCAGGTTCCGGGAATTAATAAAAAATTCCCCTTTGACTGAGAATATTCATATTCTGGGGTTCAGAGAGGATGTTTTAAACTGTATGAAAACATGCAATGTAAATGTCCTCCCTTCAATTAAAGGTGAGGGACTTTCTAAAGTTACAATTGAATCCATGAGTGTTGGTGTTCCGGTCATTGCTACAGATGTCGGTGGCAACTCTGAGCTGGTAATAAGCGGAAGAACAGGTAAGCTGATTCCTCCCCGTTCGCCGGAAAAAATTGCAAACGAAATAATAGAATTAAAACGGAACCCGGATTGGGCAAAAGAATTGGGTAATAATGCCCGGAAACATATTGAACAGAATTTTAATATCAAAAGGACAATTGATGAAATGCTGAATTTATATCAGGAAATAACAAATAATCAGGCATAGAGCGTTATTTAAATTGTATTGCCATGGATAAGAACAAAGAAAAGATAGTATTTTTTCATGTTGGATTGCCAAAAACTGCTTCAACCTTTTTGCAGATAAAAGTTTTTCCAAAGTTTAAGGGAATAGAATATATAAAAAAGCATGATTTTAAGAAGAGAGACAGGATAATAGCAAATTCTTCTTATAACCGGATATTACTTTCTATTGAGCTTGATTTGGATGTTGAAGAGGGCAGACGTAAAGCCCGATCTGTAGCCGAAAATTACCCCAATAGTTATCCTATTGTGGTTTTAAGGAAGCATGGCTCATGGTTAAAATCCAAATATAAATATTTTTTAAGGAAGCATGGAACAAAAGACTTCCAGGAATATTATCACCCGGATAAAACAGAGACCGTACTAAAAGATAAAAACCTGCTTTTCTTTCAAAAAATAAAATACCTGGAAGAAATATTTCCTAATCCTCCATTGGTGCTTTTCCAGGAAGAGCTGAAAAATGAGCCTTTAAAGGTAATTGACCTGCTTGCATCTTATGTTGGAGCAAGTTATTCACATAGTGCTATAAAAGTCAAAACTGTTAAAAAAGCTTATTCTGAGAAACAACTAAAACTGGTCAGAAAATTTAACAGAATATATCGTTTTGATAAATCCGGTATTAAATCGGGTTTTGGTAAATTTGCTTATAAAAAGTGGAGCGCTTTTTTATTACATTTGGTAGCTTATATAGGCGCTTTACTTCCTGAAAACCAAAGTGAAACAAACCAGCTAATTCCTTCTGAGACTATTCAGAAAGTGAATGAAGCTTTTGCAGGTGATTGGGATAAATGTCTGGAATATTCAAAGAAACAAAGAGAGAAATTATTTTTATAAGACTATACAGAACTATTATTGTAAGCCTATGAAACATTCATGATAAATAAAACATGATTATCACAAAAGGAAATCTTTATTTTATCATGGAAAGTAACATAAGGTCTTTAAAAAATTAAAAAATAAACTTATGAAACCCTTAAAATATCTTTTTCAATATATATTTCCCTATTGGAGAAATGGCTTGTTAAGTGTTTTCTATAACCTGCTGGGAACACTCTTTTCTTTATTTTCCTTTACAATGGCTATACCTTTTCTGGGAATAATATTTGAAACAAAGAAAATGGTAACTGAACCTGTAGCATTTGAATTCTCAGCTAAAGCAGTTCAGCATAATTTTAATTATTTTCTTACTCAGATTATTCAGAGCGAAGGCCCGTCAACAGCCCTGATTTATATTAGTATATTCATGGTATTCATGGTATTTTTGAAATCCGGGTTTAACTATCTGGGTAATTTTACCATTATTCCATTGATTAACGGCATCATACGAGATATACGCAACAGGTTATACCGGAAAATTGTGGATCTGCCTGTAGCTTATTATTCTGAGGAGAAAAGAGGTGATGTAATGCTTAAAGCTACAGGCGATGTGCAGGAAATCGCGAATACCATTTTTCAGCCACTACGTAAAGCTATTCCCGCCCCAATCCAAATTGTGGTTTATTTAAGTGCACTTTTTTATATGAACTATCAGCTTACCCTTTTCGCGCTGATACTTATTCCCCTTAGTGGTTATATTATTGCCCTTGTGGGTAAAAATCTGCGTAAGGCTTCTGCTAAAGGACAGAATTCATTGGGTATTTTATTATCAATTATTGAAGAAACACTTTATGGTCTTAGAATTATTAAAGCGTTTAATTCCGAAGGACGGTCGAATCATAGATTCCAGCAGCAAAATGAGCATTATACAGGAATAATGAATAAGGTTCTGAGAAAGAGGATACTGGCTCACCCCTTTAGCGAGTTTCTTTCTACTACCGTGATTGTAATTATCATGTGGTTTGGAGGAACACTTGTCCTCGAGGAAGCTACAAGCCTAACACCACAGGCTTTTATTGCTTACCTGGCTATTTTTTCACAGATTATTCAACCTGCGAAGACTTTATCTAATTATTATTATAACGTTAAAAAAGGACTGGCATCATTTGACAGGGTGAATTCTATTCTGGATGCTGAAGAAACTATTAAGGAAAAACCCAATGCATTGCCAATTAATGATTTTAAAGAGTCTATACGATATAAAGATTTATCTTTCAAATATACAACCGACTGGGTTCTTAAGAATATTAACCTGGAAATCAAAAAGGGAGAAATGGTGGCCGTAGTGGGGCAGTCTGGTGCCGGGAAATCTACCCTCGTAAATCTTTTACCCAGGTTTTATGATGCCACTGAAGGCGACATTCTTATTGATGGAATTTCTGTTAAAGACTTGAAGATTCAAGACATTAGGGAACTTATGGGACTTGTAAGCCAGGAATCAATTTTATTTAATGATACGGTTTTCAATAACATTGCTTTTGGAAGAGATAAAGTGGATGAGGAAGATGTGGTGCAGGCAGCTAAAGTTGCTAATGCTCATGTTTTTATCCAGGAGCTGGAGGATGGTTATAACACACCCATAGGAGACATGGGTAATAAACTTTCCGGAGGCCAAAAGCAACGGTTGAGTATTGCACGTGCTGTATTGAAAAATCCTCCTATTCTGATATTAGATGAGGCTACAAGTTCTCTGGATACAGAATCAGAGAAATTGGTGCAGGATGCTCTTAACCGGCTTATGCACAACCGCACTTCAATCGTTATTGCTCACCGGCTTTCAACTGTGCGTGAGGCTGATAAAATAGTTGTGCTTCATGAGGGTGCCATTTCTGAGATAGGCTCACATGACGAATTAATAAAGAATGATGGAATTTATAAGAAGCTTCATGAAATGCAGATGTTTACGTAACAAGCGTTATTTTTAATATCCAACTCAATCATTTTATATTATGAGCAAATTGTCGGTAGTTATTTTAACTTTAAATGAGGAGAAAAATATAGGTCGATGCATTGATTCCGTGAAGGAAATTGCCGATGAAACAATTGTTGTTGATTCTTTCTCTACTGATAAAACGAAGGAAATATGCGAAGGGAAAAAAGTGACGTTTATCCGGCATAAATTCGAAGGATATATAGAACAGAAAAACTGGGCTAAAAAGCAGGCAAGCCATCAATATGTGTTGTCTCTTGATGCCGACGAAGCTTTATCAGAAGCCCTGCAGGCAAAGATTTTAAACATGAAAAATGCTGGGTTTAAGTATGATGGTTATGTTTTTAATCGTCTTACCAATTATTGCGGAAAATGGATTCGGCATTGCGGATGGTACCCCGACAGGAAACTCCGGCTATGGAACAAAGAGAAAGGTGAGTGGAAAGGCCAAAACCCTCATGACAGGTTCGAGATGCAAAATGATGCAAGAATACAATTTATCAACGAGGATATTCTTCATTATTCTTTTTATACTGTTAAACAGCATATTGAAACAATTAATAAATTTTCAACAATTTCAGCCCGGGAACTTTATGGAAAAGGGAAAAGGTTCTCTTTGCTAAAGTTGTTGTTTAGCCCGGTATGGAAGTTTTTACATGCATTTTTTATTAAAAAAGGATTTTTGGATGGGTTTTATGGGTTCGTTATTTGCTGTAATTCTTCTCATTCAAAATTTTTGAAACAAGTCAAATTATACCAGCTTTGGAGACAGAAAAAGTAAAAGGAGTTGTATGCTTTTTTAACTCATGTAAGGCGTGGGGAGGAGGTGAGAAGTGGCATCTTGAGATGGCATGCAGGTTGAGAGACAAGGGTCTTCGGGTATTGTTATGTGCATCTCCGGGGAGTCCTCTATACAAAAAAGGTATAGAAGAGAATTTGGATGTTTATCCTTTTAAAATTGGCAACCTGAGTTTCTTAAATCTTTTCTTGTACTATGAATTGAACCGTTTTTTCAGGGCCAAAAAGGTTACTCATCTGATAATGAACATGTCTTCAGATGTGAAAGCAGCCGGCCGTGCAGCTAAAAAAGCTGGTGTTAAGAATATTATTTACCGCAGAGGTAGCGCTATACCAATTAAAAATTCAACTTCCAACCGGTATTTGTTTCGGAAAGTAATAACCCGCATTATTGCCAATTCTGAGGAGACACGCAGGACTATACTTGCTAATAACCCGGACATTTTTGAAAAAGAGAAAATTCATGTGATATATAATGGGATTGATTTGAGTGAATTTTACAATGAGGGAATAAAAAAGGAAGAAAATAAAGAAAAAAATATTGTTTTAGGGAATGCCGGAAGACTTGAAAAACAGAAGCATCAAAAGTTTCTTATTGAGTTGGTTTCTCGTCTTCATCAAAAGGGTTATAAAGTGAAGCTTAAGATTGCTGGCACAGGGAGATTGGAGAATGAGCTGAAAGCCACCGTCGATAGATTAGGGTTGAATTCCTTTGTTGAATTTATAGGTTTTACGGACAATATCAAGCGATTTCTATCCTCTGTGGACATATTTGTTTTATCTTCATTGTGGGAGGGTTTCGGATTTGTTCTGGTGGAAGCCCATGCATGTGGCAAGCCAGTCATTGCTTTTGATGTCAGCAGTAACCCGGAAATTGTTAATAATGGTGAGGATGGGATTTTGGTTCCCCCGGGGGACATGGAAGCATTTGCCGGAGCAGTGGAAAAAATGATCAATAACCCGGAATTACGTCGCAGAATGGGCAATAAAGGGAAAGAAAAAGTGTTTAATAAATTTGATATTGAAATTACAACACAAAAACTAATTGAATTTTTAGCAGGCCTTGAGAAATAGAATTTAAACAGACTATCAGGAACAAGGATAAATTATGAATATTTGAGCAGTTTTTGAAAGAATAGATAATTAGAATTTTAGGATAATTTAATTAAAAAAGTTGGTTCTTATTGTAAAGTTTTATATTTTTGCCCACCGCAAATAAAAAATTAAAGTATATAACGATGTATGCAATTGTAGATATAGCAGGATTTCAATACAAAGTACAAAAGGATGACAAATTGTATGTCAGCCGTTTGGAAGGTGAAGAAGGCTCAGAGGTAGAGTTTGACAAAGTATTGCTGGTAGACAATGACGGAAGTGTTGCAGTGGGTAAACCTACTGTTGATGGAGCAAAGGTTTCCGCTAAAATACTTTCTCATGCGAAAGATGACAAAAAAATAATCTTCAAAAAGAAACGAAGGAAAGGGCATCAGAAGAAAAGAGGTCATCGTCAGCCTTTGACACAAATACAAGTAGAAAATATTGTTGCTTAATAATAAAAATTTTTAGCTATGGCGCACAAGAAAGGAATGGGTAGCTCCCGCAACGGACGGGAATCAGAAAGTAAACGCTTAGGAATTAAACTCTTTGGCGGACAGTACGCAAAGGCAGGAAACATAATCGTTAGACAACGGGGAACAAAACATTATCCCGGTAAGAATGTCGGAATGGGTAAAGACCACACTCTTTTTGCTTTAATTGACGGCAATATAGAGTTTACCAGGAAACGTAACAAGTCATACGTTACTGTTAATCCTACAGAAGGATAATTTTAATATACCATAAAAAATAATTGACACCTGTATTTGCTGCTTTTGTAAGTACAGGTGTTTTTATTTAAAACTGATAACATTATGCTTTCATTGCAATACATTAGGGAGAATGCTGAGTATATCATTCAGCAACAAAAAGTCCGGGAAAAGGATTTTACCGAAATTGTTCGGAAGGTAATTCAAATGGATGATGACAGGCGAGAGACGCAGCAATCATTGAATGCTGACCAGTCTGAGCTGAATAATTATTCTAAACAAATCGGAAAACTTTTTAAAGAGGGAAAAACTGAAGAGGCAAATCAGGCTAAAGAGAAAACTTCCCAGTTAAAGGAACAAATCAAGAACACAGAAAAGAAGCTTGATGAAATTAAAGCACAAATAGATGGTTTACTTGTTCAACTGCCCAACGTTCCCCATCAGTCTGTCAAACCCGGGAAAGGTGAGGAAGACAATGAAGAAATACGCACTGAAGGCAAAACCCCTGTTTTAGAAGGTAAAGTGATGCCACATTGGGAGCTTGCTAAAAAATATGATATTATTGATTTTGAGTTGGGAAATAAAATTACCGGACGTGGATTTCCTGTGTATAAAGGAAAAGGAGCTAAATTGCAACGAGCGTTAATTTCATATTTTCTTGATGAAGCATATGAAGCTGGATATAACGAGGTGCTTCCACCTCTGATGGTAAACGAAGAAAGTGGATTCGGTACAGGCCAGTTACCGGATAAAGAGGGTCAGATGTATCATGTACCTGTAGACAATTATTATTTAATACCTACAGCAGAAGTACCTGTTACAAACATATACAGGGATGTTATTCTGGAAGCTGGGCAATTGCCGGTAAAACTCACTGCCTATACACCTTGTTTCCGTCGTGAAGCCGGTTCATGGGGAAAAGATGTCAGAGGACTTAACCGACTACATCAGTTTGATAAGGTTGAAATTGTTCAGATTCAGCGGCCGGAAAAGTCTTATGATACACTTCAGGCAATGTTAGAGCATATTGAGTCATTGCTTAAAGAACTGGAACTACCATACAGGATTATGCGTTTGTGTGGCGGGGATTTGGGTTTTGCTGCTGCATTAACTTATGATTTTGAAGTTTACTCTGCTGCCCAGGATAAATGGCTTGAGGTGAGCTCTGTTTCAAATTTTGAATCCTACCAGGCAAATCGGCTTAAATTAAGATATCGCGATGAAATTACGAAAAAACCTCAGCTTGCACATACATTGAATGGCAGCGCCCTTGCATTGCCCAGGTTGCTTGCTGCAATACTGGAAAATAATCAAACACCGGATGGTATAAAAATTCCGAAGGTACTGAAAGATTATTGTAAGTTTGGGGTTATTGATTAAGTTCTCTCTTATACATAAACCCATTATTCTGTTGATTGATAGGATGTTAATAGCGTGAAAAAGTCACCAATTTTCGTTCATAGCTCAATTGTACTTTTTTGTCTCCCA
>JBKGZD010000059.1:0-14142 GCA_046545795.1 Bacteroidales bacterium
ATTATATGAAATCAGTAAGAAAAATTTTTAGGGTGTTGCAATGCGGAAAACAGGAAAAAGTACAAAGGAAAATTTGAAGGAGGAGAAAGCAAGACTTCTATTGAGGTGGCCAAGTTTTTGAAAGAATGGTTAGTTAATCATATTCTGAAGACAGATCAACAGTATGCTCCTTATTTAAAGGATAAAGTGTAAATTATTTTTCCAGCAGAAAAGTACTGATTGCTGGTAAGTTCCATAAGACCTTAAAAAATTAAAAAATAAACTTATGAAAAAATCAATTCTATTCATCATTATTTTTGCTATTCTCGGACTAATTGTTGGTTATTTGATATTTGGAAGAATCTCCGGAGAATATATTAATATAGACTTAATTTTCAGACAGTCCCAAAGTGGACTTCCATAAAATTCAGGAACTCATCCAGGCCTTTCTCATTGAGGTTCTCATTTTTAAACCCCGAGAGTTTGGCAAGGAAATTCCCGATCTCTTCAATCATCCTCAGAATGTAATCTCGGTGAATCATAATTTTGAGCTTCAGAGTTTGGGGTTTTGAGTTCCGGGTTTCTTGCTGGTTGTTTGTGTGTCAAAAAAGAGAGTCATTGAAGGAACAATCTTTAAAATTAAGACTAAATTCTACCGTTCTATCGCACTGGTGCTGATTTTCAAGCCACGGAGTGCCTGCCTGGCGGTTTATGGAACAGAACCATTCTATTTTTTGAATTCAAACCACATAAATAGCTGGGTACTTATACATAAAATGGCAGACAGGTTCCATTCGACCGATAATTTAGATTAATTTTATACAAATGAAATATTATAAGAATAACAGGTGTTCCCAATTAAGAAATTATATTTTTGTGGTCAAAAAACTATGTTTTTGTAAATCCTATAACGACTTTCAAATTACAAATAATTGATAATCAAAGCATAAATCATGGCTAAACGCAGCGACATTAAAAAGGTACTGATCATAGGCTCCGGACCCATCATCATCGGACAAGCTTGTGAATTTGATTATTCGGGAACCCAGGCGTGTAAAGCATTGCGTTCTCTTGGATATGAAATTGTGCTGGTTAATTCCAATCCGGCAACCATCATGACCGATCCCGGAATGGCTGATCAGACATATATTGAGCCCCTTAATGAATATGCCCTCACTCAAATTATCAAAAAAGAGCGGCCCGATTCATTGTTGCCCAACCTGGGCGGTCAGACGGCTTTGAACCTTTCATTGACACTGGCCAACAAAGGCATCCTTGAGCAATACGGGGTGAAAGTGATCGGGGTCAATCTGCAGGCCATCCAGAAAGGGGAGGACCGCACAGAGTTCAAAAATGCCATGGCGGCCCTCGATATTGATATGCCCCGGAGTACCGCTGTAGATTCAGTTGAAGAAGCTGAAAAAATTGCTGATGAACTGGGGTATCCCATCGTTATCCGGCCGGCTTATACCATGGGGGGAACCGGTGGTGGGCTGGTCTACAACCTGGAAGAGCTCAGGATTGTCGCTGCCCGGGGTATTGCCGCCAGTATGGTGAACCAGATCCTGGTTGAAGAATCTGTGCTTGGCTGGGAAGAACTTGAGCTGGAAGTGGTCAGGGATTCTAAAAACCAGATGATCACTGTTTGTTTCATTGAAAATGTGGATGCCATTGGTGTGCATACCGGCGACTCTTTCTGTACAGCGCCCATGCTCACCATTCCGGAAGAATTGCAGGAAAAACTTCAGGATTATGCTTATCGCATTGTGGAAGACATCGGAGTTATTGGCGGTACCAATGTCCAGTTTGCCCATGACCCCAAAACAGGCCGGGTTGTGGTGATCGAGATCAATCCCCGAACTTCCCGGTCATCAGCCCTGGCATCCAAAGCCACAGGCTTTCCTATTGCTTATGTTTCCGCTCTTTTGGCGGGAGGATATACATTGGATGAGATTCCGTACTGGCGCGACGGTACGCTGGAAAAATACACCCCGGGCGGGGACTACGTGGTGGTTAAATTTGCCCGCTGGGCGTTTGAAAAGTTCGACGGACTGCCCGATAAGCTGGGAACGCAGATGAAGGCCGTAGGAGAGGTCATGAGCATCGGCAAAAATTACAAAGAGGCCCTTCAAAAAGCCATCCGATCGTTAGAAATTGGTAGATACGGGCTGGGCTATGCCAAAGATTTTCATGAAAAATCGCGTGATGAATTGATGTTGATGCTTAATGAAGCCACAAGTGAGCGTCAGTTTATCATGTATGAGGCCATCCGGAAAGGGGCTAAAGTTGAAGAGCTGTTTAAGAAAACTTACATCAACCGGTGGTTTATTCAGCAGATGAAGGAATTGGTTGAGCTGGAGGAAGAGATGCTGAATCACAAAGGCCATATGTTGCCCGACGATCTTCTTGTCAGGGCCAAAAAAGATGGATTTGCCGATAAATATCTTTCCGGAATTCTGGGCATCCCCGAAGGGGACATCCGTGAAAGGCGCAAAAGCATTGGAATTCAGCAGGCCTGGGATGCCGTTCCCGTGAGCGGGGTCGAAGATGCCTATTACTATTATTCCACCTACAATGACCACGATAAAGTGAAAGTCAGCAACCGTAAAAAGATCATGGTACTGGGAGGTGGTCCCAATCGCATCGGACAGGGCATTGAATTCGACTATTGCTGCGTTCATACGGCATTTTCAATTCATGAAGCGGGTTATGAGTCCATCATGGTCAATTGCAATCCGGAAACCGTGTCCACCGATTATGATACATCTGACAAACTCTATTTTGAACCGCTTACGGCCGAGGATGTCCTGAGCATATATGAAAAAGAACAACCGGAGGGTGTGATCGTCCAGTTTGGCGGACAAACACCCCTTAATCTGGCCCGCGAACTTGAAGAAGCCGGAGTAAAAATTCTGGGAACATCCCCGCAAACCATAGACATGGCAGAGGACCGCGACCAGTTTCGGCAAATCATGGAAAAACTGGACATTCCCCAGCCCGAATCGGGTATGGCCAGTTCCCTGGAAGAAGCTAAGAATATTGCAGCCCGGATCGGTTACCCCCTGATGATCCGGCCTTCATATATTCTGGGCGGACGGGCCATGCGTATCATTCTGAACGAAAACATGTTGGAAGAATATGTAAGATCGGCGGTTGTCGTATCGCCCGACAGACCTTTGCTGATCGATAAATTCCTTGAAGATGCCGTGGAGGCTGAGGCCGATGCCGTTTCGGATGGTACAGATGCTTTTGTCCCCGCTGTGATGCAGCACATTGAATACGCGGGAGTTCATTCCGGAGATTCTGCCTGTGTGATCCCCCCAGTGGTGATCTCTCAAAAGCATATTGACACCATGAAAGAATATACCCGCCGCATCGCATTGGAGATGAACGTAAAAGGGTTGATGAACATCCAATACGCCATCTATAACGATACCGTTTATATCATCGAGGCCAACCCGAGGGCTTCCCGTACGGTTCCCCTGGTATCAAAAGTTTGTGGTGTTTCTATGGTGCCGGTGGCCACTGGCATGGTCCTGAATAAAAAGTTGAAAGAATATGAACTGAAGGAGAAAACCCTCGGGCATTTTGGCGTAAAAGAGGCGGTATTTCCCTTCAACATGTTTACAGAAGTTGACCCGCTTTTGGGGCCCGAGATGCGATCAACCGGAGAAGTGCTGGGGATGGCTGATACTTATGGCATGGCTTTCTTTAAATCGCAGGAAGCGACTAAAGTGCCCCTTCCCACAGAGGGAACGGTTTTGATCACAATTGCCGACAGGGACAAGGACAAGATCGTTCGCGTTGCCCGGAATTTTGTTTCTATGAAATTCGCAATTATGGCTACCTCCGGTACGGCTGAGTTTCTGAAAAAACAAGGCATTGAAGCTGATGTGGTCAATAAAGTCCACGAGGGACGCCCCAACATCGTGGATGACATCAAAAGCGGGAGGATCAATCTGATCATCAACACCCCCGAAGGTGCCATGAGTGAATTTGATGATTCCTACATCCGGAAGAATGCGATCAAATACAGTATCCCATATATTACCACAACATCCGCTGCCCTGGCAGCTACAGAGGGAATTCGCGACCGCATTGACAGTGCCTATAATGTAAAATCCCTGCAGGATTATCATAGTGAATCGTGATAATGATTTATTTGAGAATTGAATTTTAACTGATAAAGAAGAACAACTTAAACCAATGAGCGGATTTTTTGGCAGCATCTCGAAGCATGATTGTGTAATGGATGTGTTTTACGGTACCGATTACCATTCCCATTTAGGCACCAAAAGGGCCGGACTTGCATTTTTTTCCGAAACGAGAGGCTTTCAAAGAGCCATCCATAGTTTGGAAGACGGCTATTTCCGGAATAAATTTGAAAACGATATAAAGGATTTCGCGGGGAGTTCCGGCATCGGAGTGATCAGTGATTTCGAGGCCCAACCCATTGTTGTGAACTCACATTTAGGCTGGTTTGCCTTGGTAACCGCAGGAAAGATCAATAATGCAGGGGAGTTGGAGGACCATTTTTTAAAACACCGGAGCACCTTTTCAGAAACAAGCCAGGGAATGGTAAATCCCACCGAACTGGTAGCCAAACTCATTGCCGAGTGCAATGATTTTACCTCAGGCATAAAAAATGTTTTTGATAAAATTCAAGGCTCTTGTTCTTTATTGGTTCTTACCGGTGATCGTCTTATCGCGGCCCGCGATAAGTTTGGCCGGACCCCTTCCATTATCGGGAAAAAAGAGGATGCATTCGCGGTATCATTTGAAACCAGCGCTTTTCCCAATCTTGGATTTGAGACCGAATATTTTATAGGACCCGGTGAAATTGTGGAGTTGACCGCTGAAGGATATGAGCAGGTGACTCCACCCAAAGAAAAAATGCAGATATGCTCATTCTTATGGGTCTACTACGGTTACCCGCCTTCATTTTATGAAAACATCAACGTGGATGAAACCCGATACGAATGTGGTGCGGCTCTGGCACGCAATGATGATGTAGACGCCGATTTTGTGGCCGGAGTCCCCGATTCCGGAATCGGTCATGCCATGGGCTACAGCAATGCCAAATGCATTCCGCTTAAGCGACCTTATGCCAAATATACCCCCACCTGGCCACGTAGTTTTATGCCACAGAACCAGGAAACACGGGAAGTAGTAGCCAAAATGAAACTGATCACCAATCAGTCGGTTGTAAAAGGGAAAAGGGGGATTTTTCTCGACGACTCCATCGTGAGAGGGACACAGCTTAAAGACAATGTTCGGCATCTGCATCACGGGGGAATTAAAGAAACCCATATGCGCATCGCGTGTCCACCCTTAGTGTATCCCTGCGAGTTTTTGAATTTTAGTCGTTCGCGGTCCAGTCTGGATCTGGCAACCCGAAAAGTGATTAAACAACTGGAGGGAACAGAGGATGTTGATCTAGCCGCTTATGCAGATTCAACCAATGAAAAATACCTGACCATGGTCGAGCAGATGAGAAAGAATATGGAATTGACTTCCCTGAAGTTTCAGGACCTTAATGACCTGGTGGAGGCCATTGGTTTGCCTAAAGAAAAATTGTGTACCCATTGCTGGGACGGGTCGAGTTGTTTTTGAGGGATTGGAGGTAATCCCTGCTCACGGGGTGGTTTTTTATTATTTTTTGTCCTGTATGGTCTGGTAATGAGAATTTTTTTATTTTCAATAAGGGAAATTGCACCTAACATTGTCTTTAAAATAAAACGTGAGTATAATATAAACTTATTTTACAATTATACTGGCCATGATTTTTGCCTTATCGACATATTCTCATTCCCAGAAGCGAATGATCTATGATGAGGTTTCAAACACTATTGTGGCTTCAGGCGGGGTGCATTCAGCCGATAAATTGTTCAAGATGTTGCTGGCCGGTACCGATTCCGTTCAGGTCGTTTCAGCCATTTACCGGAATGGGCCCGGATACATCCGTGATTTGTTGGCAGGCGTTGAAAAACATATGGAGAAGAAAGGTCTTGAGGATCTTCAACAAGTCCGTGAACTGGGAGGGAAGATGGCCCCCGATCAATACGGATATTTCAACATCAACTGGGAACCGCTCAACCACTGGGAAGTATCAACGGATGCGACTTATACCGGAGATATGATTGTTCCTTATTTTGGTCCGCTGGCCGAAAACCCGGAAGAGGGCATATTAAAAGAATCCGACCCGTTTTTCGACTGGTCAGTAAAACTCACCCGTTGCATTGAAACAACCTGGGGAGATTTTGACATTTATATCGGATCAGAAAACATCCTTAACAGTTACCAAAGTGATTTCGATACAGGCAAAGAAAGGGACCCGGGCTATATTTACGGCCCCATTTCACCCCGGACGATTTACGCGGGTGTGAAAATCTCGAATATTTTTTAACGGACATGCCAGTATGTAGCATGTAAAGACACACGGCAGGGACAGTCTTTAGGGGTACACGGCCGTGCGTCTTTACATGTCACCCCGGCCATGGGCCCCTAACCATTAATTTTTTCCCACATTAATCCCCATCAAAGCCAGTTTATCGCGAACCGCATTGATTTCGACCATACGATCGAAGCGGAATGTCTGGGTTTCGTGTTCCGCATATTGGAGTGCATCCCAGGCAAGAAGATAAAATGTCTGGGCCCGCGAGCGTTGACCGGCATTTTCGGCAAGTTCGGCACCACTGATACAAAGTTGGCCCAGTTCATCGGGAAAATGCTCAAAAGAAGAGCTCAATTTTTCTTCGAGCGAAGATATATTATCGGGATAAAAATCCTCAGTGGTTGTCCCAAAGTGGTATTGAAACATTTGGGCGAAAAGTAAGTGGTATTGCCACTATGCGTCAAAATATTTTTATCTCCGGCGGTGTAGGTGCTGTAGTTGGTTTTATAATTTCCCTGGTAAGGAAGAAATAACCACACTGTATTTATTTTTTAGAATCCCGGAATAGATGTTTGATACCTTTAGATAGTCATGATTTGAGGATATATACCTAGAAATCTGCTGGAGTCTACTATTTTTTTATTATTAACAAAAACAGCAATGGAAAAAAAGCAATGGTATGAGGAGCTTTTCGAAAATTACGGGCAAAAATATGATAATGAAAGTTTTACCCAAGGTACTATAGGAGAATGCGATTTTATTGAACAAGAAACCGGCTTTAAAAAGTCTCAAAAGATAATCGATGTAGGTTGTGGTACGGGACGGCATTCAATCGAACTTGCAAAACGGGGATATTCAGTTACCGGTATCGATTTATCAAAATCCATGGTTGCCCGGGCAAAAGAAAAAGCCATGCAAGGTAGTCTCCAGGTAGAATTTTTAAATCTTGATGCACGTAATTTACCATTCAATAACCAGTTTGATTTAGCAATAATGCTTTGTGAAGGAGGGTTCCCTTTAATGGAAAGCGATGAAATGAATTTTGAAATTTTACAAAATGTAACGAAATCGCTTAAAAACCCTGGGAAGTTTATATTTACTACTTTAAACGGGCTCTTTCCCCTTTATCATTCTATTGAGAAATTTACCTCGTCTCAATCCGAGGAAGGAAATGCTACTTACCACAGCAATAAATTTGATTTAATGACATTCCGTGATTTTAATATTACTGAAATTGAAGACGATTCTGGAAATAAAAAGACACTGAAATCTAATGAAAGGTATTATATTCCCAGTGAAATAACATGGCTGCTAAAAACCCTTCACTACCATAAAATTGAAATATTCGGGGCGAGGCTTGGAGCGTTTTCCAGAGTTCATAAACTAACCACTGAGGATTTTGAGATGTTTGTTGTTGCTGAAAAATAAGAAATTCCTGCTATAATATAGAGGAGAAAGATAGCAGTTGTGGAGACAACCGCTCTTTGAATATTTGAAAATGAGAAACAAAAACTGACTTTCCTTTTTTTTGCTTGATTTTTTTTTAAGCCCTTAAGGATGAGGGTTCATATGGCTATCTTTAATATTCAAAGGTCATATTGATGTTTATGTTTACCTCAGTTTTTATGACATATATAATAACCTCATTTGAGTAAATTAATTCTATATTCATTATATTTGTTAACCTTAAATAGAATACGTAAAAAATTAGAAATCATGAATTATACAGTAAAAGTAAGTGAAAACATACATTGGCTTGGGGTTAATGATAGACGAACTCACCTTTTTGAAAATTTATGGCCTTTAGAAAATGGGGTAGCTTACAATTCTTACCTTATAGATGATGAGAAGGTAGCTTTGATTGATACCGTTGAACATAGTTCTACAGGTGAATTTCTGGATAAAATAGAAAGCCTTATAGGTGATAGAAAAGTCGACTATTTGATTATCAATCACATGGAACCAGACCATTCAGGGGCTGTAGAAGCTGTAGTGGAAAAATACCCGGATATAAAAATAGTGGGTAATGTGAAAACATTTAAAATAGTGGAGGCCTACTATGGCTATACAGACAATCTTTACGAAGTCAAAGATGGCGATGAGATAGATATGGGTTCACATAAACTAAAGTTTGTTATGACTCCATGGGTGCATTGGCCGGAAACAATGATGACTTACGAAGAAACTAATCAAATACTTTTTTCCGGCGACGCTTTCGGAAGTTTTGGAACTTTAGACGGGGGAATTTTTGATGATGAGATTAATTTTGATTTCTATGAAGAAGATATGCGCCGTTATTTTTCGAATATTGTTGGGAAGTACGGCAATATGGTTCAAAAAGCATTCAAAAAACTTGATGGAGTTGAGATAAAAATGGTAGCACCTACTCATGGACCTGTTTGGCGGGAGGACGTTCAAAAAGTGCTGTCATTATATGATAAATGGAGCAAACAGGAAACTGAAGAAGGAGTTGTAATTATTTATGGTTCAATGTACGGCAATACTGCAGGGATGGCTGATTATATTGCCCGGAAGATTGCTGAACATGGAATAAAAAATATTCGGGTAAGAGATGCTTCCAAAACACACCTGTCCCATCTGATTAATGATATCTGGCGTTTTAAAGGTGTCATAATAGGAAGCTCCGCATATAATTCAGGTATGATGCCTCCTGTGGAACATCTTACCAGGACCCTTCAACATATTGGAGTTAAAAACCACTACCTCGGCCTTTTTGGTACATATAGCTGGACAGGTGGTGGGGTAAAAACCCTCGCAAAATTTGCTGAAAATGTTGATTGGGAATTGGTCGGAGAACCCGTTGACATCAAGGGCGTTCCCGGCGAAGAAGCGAAAAAACAATGTGACCGACTTGCAGAAGAAATGGCTAAAAAAATAAAATCATAATGTGATCAAACTATATAAACCAAACATATACAAGAGAATAACATGAACCGTCCATGATAGCATAAACATGATTATCACAAAAAGAAATGTTTATCTTATCATGGTAAGTTCTATATGATAAATAAAAAATAAAAATTACCATATGAAAGAATTAGAAGCAGGAATATTGAATACAGAAACAAAGAATGTTGAGTATGAGGATACTGCCTCAAATTATGGATCAGGCCTCGTTGAGGTCTTTGCAACACCAGCTATGATAAGCCTGATGGAAAATACGGCATTAAAAACTGTTTTGCCATACCTTGAAGATGGTATGAATACAGTTGGTTTTGAGGTTAATATAAAACATCTAAAACCCACGCCTGTGGGGCAAAAAGTAACATGCCAGGCTATTTTGAAAGAAGTTAAGGGAAAGAAACTGGTATTTGAGGTAGAAGCAAAAGACGAGGAGGGAACCATTGGAAAAGGGACTCACACCCGGTATATTATCAATACTAAGGAATTTATGAACCAATTTAAATAATTTGTATTATGCGACGACTTTTTATTATTGCCATTTTAATTTTTATAAGTACTGCAATATTTGCACAGGAGGAAATCCTGAATCTCCCTGAGCCAGATAAAGAAGGGGGTACACCTTTAATGGAGGCTTTAAATGAACGTAGTTCTGCGAGAAATTTTAGTAACCAGGAGATGCCCATGCAAAAATTATCCGATATGCTTTGGGCCGCTTTTGGTATTAACCGTTCTGAATCCGGCAAAAGAACCGCACCTACATCAAGGGATGTTCGGGATATAAATATTTATGTTACAACTAAAGACGGGGCTTTTCAATATATGCCGGAAGAACATGCTCTTAAAGTAATTACAAAAAAGGATGTGAGAGAACACATGGGAGAACAGGATTTTGTGGCTGATGCTGCGGTTAATATTGTTTATGTCTCTGATTTTTCAAAATATCCGGGCGATGATGATGATAAAAAATTAATGACTGCCTCTGCCCATTGTGGTTTTATTGGCCAGAATGTTTATTTGTTTGCTGCATCAGACGGATTGATTAGTGTCTTCAGGGCAATGATTGATAAAGACTTAATTCATGGAAAACTCAATCTTACAGAAGATGAACATGTAGTTTACAGTCAGTCTGTCGGTTATCCTGATAACTAAAAATTTATTTATGAAGAAATATAACTTTGATGAAGTTATTGGAAGAGAAAATACATTGTCTGTAAAGTATGGATTAAGGGGAAAAATTTTTGGAAATAAGGAAGTAATTCCTATGTGGGTTGCAGATATGGATTTTCGTGTACCTGAAGAAATTAGTGAAGCCATAAAACATAGAGCAGAGCATGAAATTTATGGATATAGTTTTCATCCGGAATCTTTTTTTCAATCTGCCAAAGATTGGATGAAGAAAAGACATAACTGGGATGTTGATTTTAACTGGTTGATCTTTTCCCCGGGTATAGTTCCGGGGATTAATTTTGCTGTTCTCGAATTTACGAAGCCCGGTGATAAAATAATGATCCAACCCCCTGTGTATGCTCCTTTTTTTCATGCGGTGACAAAAAATCACAGAGAGCTTGTTGAAAACACGCTCATACTGGAAAATGGCAGATATCAGGTTGATTTTGATGACTTCGAAGAACAACTCCGAAATGGTGTGAAAATGTTTATCCTTTCGAATCCACATAATCCAGGAGGCAATGTTTGGACATATGAAGAGCTGAAGAAGATGGGAGAGCTATGTAATCAGTACAATGCCCTGGTTATTGCTGATGAAATTCATAGTGATATTGTTTATTCCGGTTTTAACTATATCCCAATGGCTTCAATTTCTGAAGATATAGCCAATAATACAATTACTTTTATAGCCCCCAGCAAAACTTTTAATATAGCTGGTTTAGCATCTTCAATGGGAATTATCTCTAATCCTGTTTTAAGAATGCGCTTCAAAAGCATGATAGATCGCCTTCATGTTGGAAATGGAAATCTCTTTGGTACTGTGGCTTTTGAAGCTGCCTATAAATACGGTGAAAACTGGCTCGATCAGTTGCTAACTTATCTTGAAGGGAACATTGAATTTATTTCAAAATATCTTGAAGATAATCTAAAGAACATTCATCTTATAAGACCAGAGGGTACATTTTTAGCCTGGCTCGATTGCAGGAATTTACCTATGCAGAATGATGAGATACATAAATTTATGATAGAAAAGGCTGGAGTGGCTTTTAATGATGGCGCTACCTTTGGTAAAAATGGCGAAGGTTTTCAAAGGTTAAACTTCGGATGTTCCAGGAAGATTCTGAATAAGGCATTGGATAACATTAAACAAGCTATGCATTAATAAGGGCTTGTCTGATGATATCAAACCTCTGTGACGATATAACTCTAAAACCAATTGACAGGGAAAAACTCAAAGGGCTATTCTACTGAGAAAAGAAAATCTCTCTTCCAATCTAAGTTACTTATTCTCATCCGTTTTACTAATCGTTTAATCATTATTTTTCTGCCGTTTATAAACAAAGTTTTTAATTCATATATAAATGTATTTATTTTGCCGGGAATTTAAATTTGACTAACATATGAGTAAAAGGCTGGTATACAGGATTATATTGATTGTGTTTGGTGGTTTGGCAGGGATTCTGATTTTAAGTTTTCTTTTGTGGGTAATTAAACCTACAACCAATCTTGATATTTTTATACTGGATAAGACTGTTCCAACCACGGAGCGATATAACCACAAAGCGCTACACTGGGTGCTTAACAAAGAAAAATACAGTAAGTCTGATAATAAACTATATAAACTTGATGAAGATTATTATGGTTTCTTTCCCATTGATTCTGAAAATAAAAAGTTTGATTTTAAAAGCTTGAGGACAGAAGATATTGAAAGGATTGTAGACAAATATGATATGGTGTATTATGCAGACCTTTATGGCGTTTATTACGATGATTGGTTCGCGAGTCAGATTAAAGTAAATCCTGAACAAAAAATATATGGAGGTCTGAACAATACTGATTATATGCTACTTAAAGAGATGAAAGAAAATAATAAAACAATCATCACAGAATTTGTTCTTTTTGAGAGTCCTACATCAGATTTAATGAGAAAAAAGACAGAAGAACTATTTGGCCTGGAGTGGGAAGGATGGATTGGACGATACTTTTCGGATCTTTCTCTCCCCAATATTCCGGAATGGATTGTAAAATTGTATGAACAACAAAGAAAACAGAAGTGGCCATTTGAAAACTCCGGGATTGTATTGCTCCATAAATATGGCGAAATAGTTGTTTTGGAGCAAAACACACATCTTAATAAGTCCTTGCCCATAACAGTTACCAATTCTGAGACTGCTGCCCAATATGAAATACCCGATACAGTTGAATATCCATTCTGGTTCGATATAGTTTCAAATACAGCAGATAATGAAATTTTATCAGAGTTTTTGATTTCCACAAATTCCACTGGAGATAGTATTTTACAAGCCTATAGAATCCCACAATCCTTTCCTGCTGTTATAAGATATCAGGGGGATTACAATTTTTACTATTTTGCTGGCGATTTTGCTGACAATATAGTCAATACTAAACTTTCGTATATGAAAGGTACTGAGTATATTAGTCCATTATTTTACTCTAAAGAACCTGGAGACAGGAAAAAATTTTTCTGGACATTCTATTATCCTCTTATGAAGAATATTCTGAGAGATTTGGAATAAATTATATCCTTAATTATCAGAGCTTTCTTTGGCTAGCCTACATTTGTCAATCATTAATAATTATCCTAAATTTGGCTATGTTGATTGAATTTTCAAACATAAAATTTAATAATACGCGTTAAATAATCAGAAACTTGTATTTAAAAGGTGATTTATTATGAAGGTTACCATTGTTCAGACTGATATTATATGGGAGAACGCTGAGAAGAATTTAGAACTATTAACGAGAAAATTAAATTCTTTAAAACAACAAACGGATCTAATTGTTCTACCGGAAATGTTTACAACTGGTTTTTCGATGACACCAGAAAAGTTATCTGAAAAACCTTTTGGTAAATCACAACAATGGATGGAAAAAATTGCGATAGAGCAGGATGCAGCTATATTAGGAAGCTTAATTATACAAGAAGGAAGCAATTATTATAATCGCATGATATCTCAACTTCCTGACGGAGAGTTTTTTATTTATGACAAAAGACATTTATTCAGAATGGGAGAGGAAAACAATCATTATACTGCTGGATCGAAAAGAGTTATATTTAATTATAAAGAATGGAGGATTTGTCCTCTGATTTGCTATGATTTACGTTTTCCTGTATGGAGTCGGAACAGAGGTGACTATGATTTGCTGATATATGTAGCTAACTGGCCCGAAAGCAGGCGCCATGTCTGGAAAACATTATTGGTCGCGAGGGCATTAGAAAACCAGGTGTATGTTGTGGGAGTTAATCGCATAGGTAAAGACGGACAAAATATTCCATATGCTGGTGATTCTATGATAATAGATCCAAAGGGCAGAATAATATCTGAAACCAAGCCCTATGAAGAAAATATAGAAACCAGGGAGCTTTCACTAAAATCATTGAATGAATTTCGGGAAAAATTCCCGGTAGGAAAAGATGCAGATTATTTTGAAATTAAAGAACTTTGAAATGCTTAAAACCGATACCAATTTAAATTTTAAAGACAGAAGAAAGGTATACAATCGATACTTAGACCTGCTGAATTCCGCCAAAAGTTTTTTTAAAAAACAAGATGAAGAATTATTGCGTTCTGCCTTGAATCTCTTACTCAAGTATTATGAGACTGAGCGCCTTCCCAATGGAGATCCTTATGTCATTCATTCTTTAGAAGTAGCCC
>JBKGZD010000060.1:0-13919 GCA_046545795.1 Bacteroidales bacterium
TGAAGGAGAATCAATCATCACGTCACGTCCTGCATTGTTTTTAGGGAATGCGATATAGTCACGTATTGAATCTGAGCCTCCCATTACAGCGCACCAGCGGTCAAATCCAAACGCAATACCACCATGTGGAGGAGCCCCGTATTTAAAGGCATTCAGAAGAAAGCCAAATTTCTCTTCGGCCTCTTCCTGTTCTATTCCTAATGCTTTAAACATTTTGTGCTGTAAATCGCGGTTGTGAATACGGATAGAGCCCCCTCCAATCTCAACTCCATTAATCACAAAATCATAAGCATTTGCTCTCATCTTACCCGGGTTTTTTTCAAACAGCTCAATGTCTTCATCCTTGGGTGAAGTAAATGGATGATGCATGGCATAGTATCTTTGATCTTCTTCATCCCATTCAAGCAAAGGAAAATCTACCACCCATAGAGGAGCAAACTTGTTTTTGTCTCTAAGTCCTAAACGGTCACCCATCTCATTACGCAGTATGCCTAAAGCTGTTAATGTCTGCATTCGATCTCCCGCCAGTATGAGCAGTAAATCACCTGGTTTAGCATTTAAAGCTTTTACCCATTCTTTAAAATCTTCTTCTCCAAAAAATTTATCTACTGATGATTTAAATGTCCCATCTTCATTATATTTTACATACACTAACCCTTTAGCTCCAACTTGTGGTTTCTGAACAAAAGTTGTTAACTCATCAAGCTGTTTTCTGCTATAGCCTGCTAAACCTTTAGCGTTTACTCCTCCAATATATTCCGCATTATCAAAAACTTTGAATCCTTTTCCCTGGACAATTGATGTAAGTTCAGTGATTTTCATATCAAAACGCAAATCAGGTTTGTCCGTTCCATAATATTTTATCGCATCATCGTATTTGATTCGTGGAAATTTCTCGTCGTAAGAATAATTTTTAACGCTTTTAAATAAATATTTTGCCAACCCTTCAAATGTATCCAGAACATCTTCCTGGTCAACAAAAGACATCTCACAATCCAATTGAGTAAATTCAGGCTGTCGGTCTGCTCTCAGGTCTTCATCCCGAAAGCATTTAACAATTTGAAAATATTTATCATATCCTGCAATCATTAAAAGCTGTTTAAAAGTCTGCGGACTTTGAGGCAAAGCATAAAACTCCCCTTGATTCATCCGAGATGGGACAACAAAATCACGCGCCCCTTCAGGGGTTGATTTAATCAGAAAGGGGGTTTCCACCTCAACAAAGTTTGCTGTATCAAGATATTTACGAATCTCCTGTGCCATCCTGTGCCTCAGCAGCATTTTCTCTCGTACCTGCTCTCTCCTGAGATCAAGATAACGATACTTCATCCTCAGCTCTTCTCCTCCATCAGTTTCATTCTCAATAGTGAAGGGAGGTGTTTCAGATTTATTAACCACTGACAGCTCCAGTACACTGATTTCAATATCACCGGTGGCCATCTGTGGGTTTTTGCTGGTTCGTTCCACTACTTTTCCGCTAACCTGTATTATATATTCTCTGCCAAGTTGTTCGAGTTGTTTCTTCACTTGTTCCGGAGTATTTTCGTCAAAAACAAGTTGAGTAATCCCGTACCGGTCGCGCAAGGTTATAAAGCGCATCCCTCCAAGTTCACGTATTCGCTGAATCCAGCCACTTAGTTTAACTTCTTTGTTGACATCTTCAATTCTTAATTCACCGCAGGTATGAGTTCTATACATTGATTCTTATTTTAATATTTACAAATACTGATGATGCAAATGTAGAAAGTTTTAGCTATGTAGTAAAATTTTGTACACAGGTTTTTAAGGATTTGTTTAGATTTTTATTTGTTGCGGAATATATTTTTTAATATTCCTTTTTGTAAAAATGTGTTTTCAATTTCTCCTGGCAAATCTGCATTCATTTTTATGTAAATTTGTATCTTTGCTACAATACAAAACAAGGGGTATTAGCTCAGTTGGTTCAGAGCGCTACCTTGACAGGGTAGAAGTCGCTGGTTCGAATCCAGCATATCCCACAAAATAGCTGTCCCATCAAAGGACGGCTATTTTTTTATCAAAAGAATTGTATTATCTTTATTATGAAGGAACTCATAGAAAAAAGTCACTATGAGTATGTATGGAAAGAACTGGATTAAACAATAAATTAATTTCCTTGTCGTAAATTTATTAACCAACAAAAAAGAAGAGTTTATGAAAAAAACAGTACTCATAACAGGAGCAACGGATGGCATAGGAAAGCAAACCGCCATTGATATGGCAAACAAAGACTATCATGTGATTGTTCATGGACGAAATACTGAGACTGTAGATCAAACCATTGAAGAAATAAAAAACAATGCTGAAGATGCAAGCGTAGATGGTTTTAATGCAGATTTTGAATCATTACAAGAGGTATCCCAACTTGCAGACAAACTCAAAGAAAAATATGAAAAGCTGGACATTCTTATCAATAATGCAGGAGTAGCCCTTAACAGCAGAGAGGTTACTGATGATGGTTTTGAAAAAACCTTTCAGATTAACTACCTGGCTCACTTCCTACTTACAAATCGTATTCTTGATCTTATAAAAAATTCAGACAAAGGAAAAATTGTCAACGTTACCTCAATGGTACATGCTACAGCAATTGATTTTAATAATCTACAGGGTGAACAAAATTTTGAAGGCTCAGAAGCATATGCAATCTCAAAATTATGCAACATTTTATTTACCTACAAATTAGCCCGTGAATTTGAAGAGGAAAAAATAACAGCTAATTGTCTGCATCCGGGAGTAATCAGCACAAAGCTACTCAAGAGTCACTGGGGAGGAACCGGAGGTTCAGTAAAAGAGGGTGCGGAAAATATTATTTATGTAGCAACTTATGAAGGAATTGACCAGGTAACCGGTAAATATTTTGTCAACAAAATGCCTCAAAGTTCTGCCACGGTAACCTACGAAAATAACAAACAAAACAAGCTGTGGGATGTGAGTAAAAATATGGTTAAACAATATCTTTAAGGAAGATTTCATGAAACCTTCATATGACCTATAAAAAATAGTCATAGATAATAAAAAAGTGTGGTTACCATGACAAACTAGCCGGCATAAACCACACAGGTATTAAAAACAAATAATGTATTAACCCGGATGAAATTGCTCCTGTATGCAGAACAATAATAAAAAGGAAACTTCAGCTCCCAGGGGGATAAAAAAACATTTTGACATACATCCTCCAGTTTTTTGGTCATCATCAATTTTACTAATATTATTCATTGCGATCACTATTATTATGGGAGATCGCATGGAGGCTGTATTTAACAACATTCAGAACTGGATTTCAGATAATTTTGGATGGTTTCTTATTATTTTAGTTAATGTATACCTGTTCTTTACAATCTATTTTGCCTTTTCGAAATATGGACGAATCAGATTAGGAGGAAAGGCAGCAGTTCCCGAATTCAGTCGCGGAGCATGGTTTGCTATGCTTTTTAGCGCCGGTATGGGTATAGGAATCCTTTTCTGGAGTGTCGCCGAACCTATTTTTCATTTCACTGACCCTCCACTGGGAGAAGCAAACACAGCCGAAGCCGCGCAGGAGGCCATGAAAACCACTTTTCTTCATTGGGGTTTGCATGCCTGGGCAATATATACATTGGTTGGACTGGCTTTGGCATTTTTCTCTTTCAACCGGCAAATGCCTCTTGCATTCCGTTCAGTATTTTACCCTCTGTTAGGTGATAAAGTATATAAATGGCCAGGTGATGCTATTGATGTCCTGGCTGTGCTTGCAACATTATTTGGATTAGCAACCTCTCTGGGTTTGGGGGTAAAACAAGTTAGCGCCGGTTTCAGTCATCTATTCTCCACAACAGATAACTTGCAAACCCAGGTTATTCTTATTGCATCGATAACAGGTGCAGCCACTATTTCAGTTGTCTCCGGTCTCGATCGGGGTGTTAAAAAACTCAGTGAAATGAATATAAACCTGGGGGCTCTACTGCTGATATTCATTATAATACTAGGCCCTACCATCTACATATTAGATTCATACACACAAAACATTGGGAATTATATTCATTCATTCTTCGAAAAAAGCTTATGGACAGAGAGTTATAACCAGGGAAACTGGCAAAACCAATGGACAATATTCTATTGGTCATGGTGGATATCCTGGTCGCCTTTTGTTGGAATGTTTATAGCCAGAATCTCTAAAGGAAGAACAATAAAAGAATATGTGCTCAGTGTATTAATAATTCCCACCCTGCTTACTTTCTTGTGGATATCCGCTTTTGGAGGTACTGCGATTTTTATGGAAATGAACGGAATTGCAGAAATTGCAAAAGAAGTAAAAGGCAATGTGGCAATATCCATATATCAATTATTTGAAAATCTACCACTGGCCAATATAACAAACTTTGCTGCCATTGTGCTGGTAATTAGTTTTTTTGTAACATCTTCAGACTCCGGATCCTTGGTCGTAGATGCTTTTACATCAGGCGGTAAACTACGTTCTCCTGTAACCCAAAGAATTTTCTGGGCTACAATGGAAGGATTGATTGCTGCAATATTACTGGTTGCTGGAGGACTAAACGCCCTACAAACCGCTGCAATAACTACAGGATTACCATTTGCAATTATATTGGTAATTATGGCATACAGCCTGAAAAAAGGATTACAGAAAGAGTATGAAAAAGAAGAACTAAGAAGAAAAGCCAAAGAAAGAGAATCTTATAAAGAACTGGTGGATGAAGTGATAAAGAAAAGAAAAAAATAAAAACATTAAATAATCATTAGATATGCAATCAATAAGGCACCTGGATACAATGTTAGTTTGTCTTGACTTGACGGAAATAGATCACTCACTGATTAGATATGCAAGCTTTTTAAGCCGGGCACTGGAAACTGACAAAATAATTTTCATGCATGCTATACAAGCTTATGATCTGCCCGATAAATCAAGTAAAAAATACCCTGACCTGAAAAGTTCTCTGAGTAAAACAATAGAAGAAGAGATAAATAGTGTTGTTTCAAATCACTTTAAAAAACAAATAAAAACAGAAGTTGTAACAAAAATAGAAGATGAAGATGCCTCGAAAGTTATAATTAATTTTATAGAAAAAGAGAATGTCGACCTTACCCTGATAGGTCAGAAACCAGGAGAAGACAGGGAAGGTCATTATGGTCAGAAAATTGCTTCCGAAGCCCGGTCTGATTTAATGTTTATTCCTGAAGAACCGGATTTGTCTATCAAAAAATTATTATGTGCAATAGACCTGTCTAAATTATCAGCAAAAGCTTTCAGAAGAGCACTGGATATTGCTAAAGCTACTAAGGCAGAACTTGTCTGCCAGTACATTTTTGATACCAGCAAAAGTTATTTCCCGGCAGCAACAAAAATGACCAGTGCATCAATGGAAAAACAATTTCTTAAGAACTATAAAAAATTTGTAAAACAATTTGGATTTCAACCAGAAGATATAAAATGCAGGTATGAAGTCAATGAATCCATGAAGAGCCAGGCAGAAAAAATTTACCATAGTGCTGAAGAAGAAAATGCAGAGCTTATCATAATCGGTGCGAAAGGACAAACCTCTTCCATAACAAGCTTACTGGGAAACATAACCGAAAACTTCAGGAGAATGAAAAAACAAATTCCCATCATGATTATGAAAAACCTAAAGGATAAAAAGAAGTGGATCTAAAATTTTTTCTCTCATATACATAAAGCCATGGAACAATAACCACTTGCTAATTAAAAACCACCCAACCCCTGTCTTTTGATATCTCGTTGATTGCCAGTGTAATCGCCTGGTATTCCTGTTGAATCCTATTCAATTCCACGCTATCAGCGCCTTTCCCCTCTGCTTCTTTCAATTCTTTCACCTTATCTTTCTGGGCTTTCTCCAATATCTTACGTTTATAAGCTATGATTGCTTCAGGTACAAGCAATTTAAGCTTCATATCTTCAGTCTCAACCAATATCCCACTCCTTTTCCTGAAAAAATCACTAATTTCATACCCAGGGCCTAACATATCAGCAGCCAACTGACTTATTTTTTCATTTGAATGGTAGGTGAAATGATTTTTCTCGGGATGGGTTCCCTTGTTTAAAAACTCCAGGTATTCTTCAAAAATTTGTTTATATATTAAATTTTTAAATTCCAATTCATCATTCAGAATTTCTTTGATAATATACTGAGCAACAGTCACTACCTGGGGTTCGGAATATTTATCCTCTTTATAAGTAAATAGTTCGCGCTCTCCGTAATTCAATAATAACCTTACAATTTCTTTTTCCTGGATTTCTGAATAAACCTCTTCGATAAAAGAAGGTAAAGAGGTAAGCGCCTGGTTATTTTTGCGTTCCTTTTCATCAGCTGCTTTTTGGTGTTGATGTTTCTGCCGTGCCCGCCGTGCTCTTATTTTATTGGTCTCATCATATAGAATATTCTCATCAATATCCATGAGTCCGCTACAATTTTTAATATAAACAGAGCGAGTTATTCCTTCCGGAATCATAGATATAGAACGAACAATATCAGAGATAAGATTGGCTTTGTTAACCGGATCATTCTCAGCTTCTTTTGACAACAATTTTGTTTTAAAGGTGATGAAGTCCTCTTCATTTTCTGAAATATATTTCTGAAAATCAGATGTATTATATTTTTTTGAAAATGAATCGGGGTCCTCTCCTTCTGGCAACATAAGGATTTTCACATTCATCCCTTGTTCCAGAATAAGATCAATACCCCTGAGAGAAGCTTTCAGTCCGGCTGTATCCCCATCATAAATGATGGTAATATTAGGTGTAAAGCGCTTTATTAACCTGATTTGCTCCTCAGTGAGTGAAGTTCCGGAAGAAGCCACCACATTCTCAATACCTGCCTGATGTAAGGCAATAACATCAGTATAACCCTCTACCAGGTAGCACTTATCCTTTTGAGCAACTGCCTTTTTCGCTTGATATAAACCATATAGAATGCGGCTTTTATGATAAATTTCTGATTCAGGTGAATTTACATATTTTGCACTTTTCTCATTTTGTTTTAAAATTCTCCCCCCAAAGCCTATCACATTACCTGATAAACTGTGAATTGGAAACATAATCCTGTTGCGGAAACGATCATATTGCCGCTCCTGTTTACTGATAGTTAACCCACACTTTTCCAGGTACTGAATCTTATATCCGTTCTTTTGGGCTTCCTTTGTCAGATCATCCCAGCTCTCCAAGCTATATCCCAGCTCAAATTTTTCTATCATATCATCACGTATTCCCCTCTCTCTCAAATAACTCATTCCCACAGCCTTTCCCTCTTCGTGTTTATGGAGTTTTTCCCTGAAATATTGATTGGCGAATTTGGTGACAATCAGAAGACTGTCCCGCAAATTCCGCTCCTCCACTTCTTCAGCTGACAATTCCTTCTCTTTAATCTCAATGTTATATTTTTTCGCCAGATACCTCAGTGCTTCAGGATAACTAAGATGTTCATGCTCCATAATAAAATTTATGGCATTCCCTCCTTTTCCACAACCAAAACATTTAAAAATACCCTTTGAAGGAGAAACTGTAAAAGATGGTGTTTTTTCATTATGAAAAGGACACAAACCAAGATAGTTGGCTCCTCTTTTCTTAAGATTTACAAAATCCTCAACAACATCAGTAATTTCCGCCGCCTCAACAATTCGTTCTACTGTTTCCCTGTCAATCATCTCTTTTCTTTGTCTTTATTATCAATACCTTAACACAATTAAAAATCATACTAATTTAATAATTCTTCACGTTGTTTGGATAAATTATTAAATCAAAAAATATGGAAAAAATAAAACTACCCACTCCAGGAACACATGAAACCATTACTCTTAATAAAGCTTTTAAAAAGAGAATTTCATGTAGAAATTATAAAGACAAACCCATTAATTTAAGTGAATTAGGTGATCTTTTATGGGCAGCGGATGGAATAAGCGATAAAAGCTTTAAACCAAGGAGAACCGCTCCGTCTGCTGGAGCAACATATCCACTTGAATTGTACATAGCAACGAGAGAAAAAAGTGTGTATGAACTTGATCCTGGCATCTATCATTACAATCCGGAGTCACACATTTTAACAAAACATCTGCATGGGAACATAATTGATAAGTTACCGCAGGCAACATTCGATCAGAGTTTTATTACGAATGCAAGCATTGCTATTCTTGTAGCAAGCCATAACAAAAGAACTACGAAACTGTATGGGGAAAGAGGAATTCAATATATATGGATGGAAGCGGGCGGAGTGTGTCAAAACATTCACCTGAAAGTTATTGAAATGAACCTGGGAACAGTTATTATTGGAGCATTTGAAGATAAAAAAATGAAAGAAATCTTTAAACTGGAAGGCGAAGAACCATTAGCATTAATGCCGGTAGGACATCCCGTTGAGCAAAGTATATATCAATAAAAAAGTTCGGCAAAGAGAACTTCTTGATTTCTTTGCCGAACAAAATTATCTTCCGTAAGTAAATAGCAAAAACTATGGCATCTGCTGCTGTTGCTGATCACCTCCCATTTCGCTTTGCATTTGTTGGTAACGTTGCTGAAGTTCTTCATCAGCCTGCAGGGCCTTGCTTATGGCCATGTAGCGTTCAGCATCCATACCATTTTCTTCTAAAATTTTATCCATTTTAGGCCTCATTGATTGTTGTTCTTCAGACATTTTTTCCTGAACGGATGCCATAATGGATTCTTCTTCTTCAGATAAAGAAGCTTCCTGACCTTGTTGTTGCTGCTGAGATATCTCTTGAAAGCGGTCAAGACTCATTTCGCTATCTTCAATAAGCTTAATCATCTTGTCCTGCAGTTCACTATTTAACGACTGAATTTCCTGAGAGGCTTTAACAAAATTCTGCAACTCCTCATCTGATACCTCTATCTCTTGCTGGTCCTGATTACCGGTATTAAAGTCTTGTGCATTTATAGCTCCACTGAAAATAATACCTAAACTAATAGTCAAAAGACTAAGAAACTTTTTCATGTTCATAAATAACATCTTTTGGTTAAAACTTTTATTAAAAGTAACAAAGTAACAAATTATATATCAAAGACACAAAAATCTATATGTTAAAAAAAACTAAAAGTGTATTAACGAATAGATCAGTATCTCTGGAATTATTTAACACAATAATACAACAAGAGAAGTACAGTTTAAAAAATCAGAATTTTTATGAGGGGAGATTAAAGGATTTTTTTAACTTGTCATGTTTATTTTTTGATACAAAATTTAGAAAAATGGCTATAACAGTAGAAAGGAAAAATGTTCAATTCTCACCGGATTCCACAAAAGTAATTGCAAGAGATTTTTCTCTTAACTCAATGAGGGCTACTGAGATTGTTATGCGGGTATTCCATATGCCTGAAAAAGAAGCTGAATCGGCATTTAACCAAATCTTAAGAGATTTCTCAAAAAGGCATCGAAACATTACAAAAATTCTCACCCGTCATTTTAATAAGGTCAAAAATATTTTTAAAGACCTTGATATAGATATTAACGATATTTCCGCAAAGAAAAAGCTACTGATAGGCGCGTATTTTACAATGGAATATTCTATAGAATCAGCAGCATTCTTTAATCCATCCGTGTTTGAAGACCCCGATCAAAGCGGGCTTAACGAAGGGGAAAAAAGAATTATAGTCAGTTTCAGGGCAACCGGGGAAGGACACATTTCTTCTCTGGTATTTCGAAGAGGTATTATTGACAGAAAAAACAATTTAACTTTTCAACCAGCGGGAAAATTGATTGATGAAGCTGAAAGGGTAAAGCGTTACACTTATGATAAAAAATCATTTCAACAGAAACTGTTAGAAATGGACGTCCCTAAACAACTATCGGGATTGGTACTGGACAAATTACCTGACAAATTTATCTATACTCAAATCAGGCAAACGGTTGAGAATATTATACAAAGCAATAAAATGACGATTGAAAAACAAAAAGTGCTCAAAGAAATATTATGGCTGGCTGATTCACATTATGAGCTAAAATTCTCTTTAGATACAGATATTTCAGAAAGGGCAATTTTTCCAATCATGGAAACAGAAAAGAAAGGAATTGAAGACGCTCGGTTTGTAAGATTTGTTGATAATAAAGGCAAAGTAGATTATTATGCAACATACACTGCATATGATGGTTATACCATTATGCCAAAATTACTACACACAAAAGATTTTTACCATTTCAAAGTAATGCCACTGCATGGGAAATATGCCCAGGACAAAAACTTAGCACTATTTCCAAGGAAGATAAAAGGCAAATACGTAATGTTATCAAGATACGATGGCAGGAACAACTATATTATGTTTTCTGACAATATCAATATTTGGGAAGAAGCAAAAATAATACAGGAACCAAAATACCAGTGGGAGCTCGTACAAGTCGGAAACGGTGGCTCACCCCTGGAAACAGACCAGGGATGGCTCATGATAACTCATGGAGTAGGTCCTATGAGAAAATATTCGCTCGGAGCATGCCTGCTTGATTTAGAGGATCCTACCAAAGTCATCGGACGACTTAAAGAGCCGCTATTGATGCCTAATGAAAAAGAACGGGAAGGATATGTTCCCAATGTGGTCTATACTTGTGGTAGTATAATTCATAACAATACTTTATTTCTCCCTTATGCAATGGCGGACTATTCTAGTGGCTTTGCTACTGTTAAGATTAATGAACTGCTTGATGAATTAATGAGCGCTAAACAAAAGCAGGCGTAATAAATACCTATAAAGGATTTCTTTGCTTTGACAGGCAAAGTTCAATAAGTGCATCCTCATGAACTTCGCCAACGCACATCACTTCATCTGCTGCTCCCCAATAGATTTTTATACTACCGTCATTTTCGGGAACTGCCCCACAGGTAAATACAACATTCGGCACATAACCAGTAGTTTCATAAATCTCCCCGGGTTCCAGAATCCAGTCATCAGCTACACCAAGAACTCGTGAAGGGTCTGCTATATCATGCAAAGCAACTCCAAGGCGGTATATCGTGCTATTTATAGTTGGGTACGCGCCATGAAAAATATTTAGCCAGCCCGCATGAGTTTTTATGGGTGGTGCGCCCGGCCCAATTTTTAGCTCATCCCAATGATAATGCATGGGTTTTATAAGCAATTTAGAAGCTCCCCAGTATTTAAGATCCGGAGAATATGAAATCCAGATACCCCAGGGATTAATGTCTGAATGGGGACGATCTAAACGAACATATAAATTACTGAACTTTTCGGGGAAAATAACAACATTTCTTAAGTCAGCCTGACTGATTAAAGCTATTTTTTCAAGATGTCTGAAATCCCTGGTTTTTGCTAAAGCATTTCTTACCCCATATCGTGAATATACACTGTAGGTAATCAGGTATTCATTATCAATATATGTTATCCTGGGATCTTCAACTCCATATTCTTCATAAATACCAAACGGCCCATCACTACAGGGAACAATAAAAGGCTCTTCCCTTGGTACAAAGTTATAACCATCCGGACTATCTGCAATACCAATAATACTTCTGCCATTTAAAATATTCGACCTGTAAAGCATTATGTAACCATCATCATGCTTTACTACGCCTGCATTATAAACAGTACTGACCGGGTATGGAATATCATCTTTTGTTAATATCGGATTATTTTTATATCGCTCAATCATATTTAATTATAAATGAAGATTAGATAAAATGTTCTTTCTCATGTGCCTGGAGCACCGTTAAATGGGAAATCAAATAAGACAGAGTGCTCTCTGCCCCCTGGTTTTTATTCACACCTTTATATATAAGCCCGTCATAACACCCCCCGGATTCATGATCGTATAAAGGAATGCCATGGTCATTTTCACCTAAATACCACAAATAAGTATTAAAAAGGCTGTGTAAGTATCTCTTCTTTCTGAATTGTTTGTATGCCTGGTAATACAAAAGAATCATTCCCATTGCTTCTGATGACTGCTGATTAAATTTTGGAAATTCCCGCCCTGGCGAATACCATCCCTTATTTCCTACAGGTGTATAATAATCTCCTTTCATTGTAACAGATTCAAGAAATGCCATTGAATTTGTTACAATATCTAAAACTTCCTCATCTTCAAGTATCTCATACGAATGCAATAATGCAAGAGGAATCACAGCATTATCATAAGTTAGCTTGTCTTCAAACCATTGCCATTGCTTCGATGAATGAGACAGAAAATATTGCTTCAGTTTGGATACCAAAACTTTAAGTTTTTGAGTAACATCCTCTCTTTCAGAGTATTCTCTTAAAAAATAACATAATCCTATAATGGAATTGGCGATCCCCCTGATGGAAGTGAGGTAACTTAATTGTTCGACAGACTTCATGAATAATTCTTTACCAAGCTGCTTAAAAGAATCAGATGGTTTATGGCTAATTAAATAGCCCAATGCCCACATAGACCGTCCAAAGGCATCTTCCGTCCCTAATTCATCCCTGTAGCTTCTGTCATAATTCAACGTATTCCTAAAAGATCCATCTGCATTCTGCATATAATGAATATAGCTCAGGTACCTCGACATCAGACCAATAACTTCTCTGTCTTTTCTTTGCCTGTAGTACATCGTTGTCATAAGCAAAGCCCTTGAATTATCACTGATATTATAACCCTCTTTAAATATTGGCAAACCATATTTGGCATATTTCACAATACCGGTATCATCAGTCAAAAACAGGATGTGATCCAATTTCAAAGTAGGCATCAAAGTAAGGTCAATGGCAAAATTTTTTGAGGGTTCTTTAACATGTGGAACCTTCTCTATTCGGTTATAAAGATTCAGATAATGCCGGCCAATTCGTTGCCATGTGATTTTTTTACCATATTCAGCGGCCTTTTTTCTATATTTTTCTAATTTTTCAGGATGTGAAAGTAAATCATTAAGAATACCAGCAAGCTGTTCATAATTTTTAAACCCAAACAATATCCCTCTTTCTTTGTCAAGCAACTCTTTGGCATGCCAGTACGGTGTGGAAACAACACAAGAGCCAGCTCCTACAGCATACATCAAAGTACCACTTGTAATCTGTTCTTCTGAAAGATAAGGTGTGATATAAATATCTGACAAAGAAAGATATTCAAACAGTACTTCCTCAGATACAAAATGATCGTGGAAATAAACATGATTTTCCAATTGGTATTTTTTAACCAGCATTTTAAGATACTCGCGATACTCTTCCCCTGAAATCTTAACAACTCCGGGGTGTGTTTTTCCTAAGATAATATATAAAACATCCGGGTGTTCTTTTATAATTTTCGGCAAGGTGTGCAAAACTGTTTCAATCCCTTTGTTTCGACCAATCAGACCGAATGTCAGAATTATCCTTCGGGAAGGAAATCCATACTTTGCTTTTAACTGTTGCTGGGGCAAAGGATCAAAATCAGGAACTCCATGCTCAATTAATTCAATCTTTTGGGAAGTTGTTTTATATATGTCTTTTAGAAAACTCACTGCCAGATTACTCATAACAGTCACTTTGTCTGCCTTTTTGGCTATCTCCTGTACAATTGATCGCTGCACATATGAAGGATTCTTCAAAACGGTATGAAAAGTAACCACCAGAGGAATTTGAAGCCGGCTAATCAGAGGAAGAATAAAGACTCCCATTTCACCACCGTATATTCCAAACTCATGTTGCAATACACAAACATCAGCTCCGCTAAAATTAATGAAACGTGCTGCCTGGATATAATCTTTTTGATGGTTCGCACGAATTACAAATTTAACTTCTCCGGGATAATCATACTCAGCTTTATCTTCATTCAATGCAATAATGATTGGTTCTTCAACAACATTGCTTTTATCTCTTTCTGATACTAAAGATTTTACTAAATTTTCCGTAAATGTTCCAATGCCACATTTCCTTGGAGGGTAGGTACTGATAAAAACTACTTTCATAACTTATTAACAAATTATTGATTACTTTA
>JBKGZD010000061.1:0-13859 GCA_046545795.1 Bacteroidales bacterium
TCATTTTGACCAAACCGGTATGAAAAAAGTTGCAATCCCGCGCCAGTGGGGAGAGGTTGTAAACAAAGAGGGCATCGCTGGCAATGAAAAACCCCAACAATACCGCTAAAATGCTTCAGTTATTGATATTTACCCCATACAATAAAAAATGGAATTCTACTATAAGGTATGTCGGAGTTTGATAATTAAGCTTTCGGGTTAAACAAATCTTTCTCCTATCACTTTATCCCTGGATGTAACTTTTACAGGGATGGAAAATGAAAAAGTCGATCCTTTACCCCGTTCAGATTTGACATGAATTGTACCACCAAGCATTTCAACAAAGGCTTTAGTAATAGCAAGTCCTAAACCAGCACCTTCATATGGTCTTGCATTGCTATTATGAACTTGCCGGAATCGTTCAAAAATTTTATCCTACATGTGGGGATCGATACCTACACCTGTATCCTCAACAAAAAATACCAACCAATTTTTTTTCATTCTATACCCAAAATCAATCTTTCCATGTTCTGTGAACTTAATCGCATTTTTTATAAGATTATTGAGAATTTGTGTAAATTTTACAGAATCTGTGAAAATGTTAATATCTTTATTTGGTTCGGCCAGGTGCAAATTAAACTGAAGATTTTTTGCCTCAGCTTCACGTCTGAAAAACTCATATTGATCCCGTAATATGCAATTAATACTTGTTTCTGTACTATAAATTTCAGTGTGCCCCGACTCAATCCTGGAAATATCTATTAAATCATTAATGATATTAAGCATCCTTTTACCACTTTGCAGAATAATTTGCAAATATTCCTTTTGACGTTCTTCAGTAAGATTATTGCTTTCCAATAACTTAGCAAAACCCATAATTCCGTTCATGGGGGTTCTTATCTCGTGACTCATATTAGCCAGAAACGCTGACTTTAATTTATCACTTTCCTCGGCTTTTTCTTTTGCTTCAATCAGCTCGTTTTTTTGTTCTTCCAGTATATGGTTAAGATCAATCAGTTGTTTATTTGAATTTTCTAACTTTTGTCTCGTTTTTATTAATTCACAGTTTTTTTCATTCAGCTTCTTTTGTGCTTTAACTCGCCCGGTAACATCCCTTACAATTGCAAGGGTCCTGTTTTTGTCAAGAGGTACCATCCGGGAATCAAAAATGTATTTTTCCCCCTGAATAGTCAGTGTATATGTGTATTCTTCATTTAAACCTGTAGTAAGAACTTTATTAATTATCCTGTGTGTAAGGACTGCAACTTCTTCAGGTAAAACGTCATCAACATTTCTGTTCAGAAATTGTTCCGGTGAAGCATAAAGGAGAGACTCTTCGTCCGCATGATATTGAAGAATTGTGCCATCTTTTGAAAAAATAAACATCATATCCGGGATGGCATTTAACAAAGATCTGTTACCTAATTCTTTTGTCTCTGTGTTATTGTTATAGCCGGTAATATTTTTATTCCCATGAAGATTTCTTGACATGGTGGGATTTAACTTAAATTAAAGATGCACATTACAGGGCTAAAATTAAAAATTCTTTGAAGTATTTCTATAAAACTAAAAACATATTTCAGAAAAGTTTGATGAATGATGAAAATTTTGTGATAAACATCAAGTTAGATTCTTTTATATAAAACTCATATAACAATTTTATTTACAGACTTTTAATGACGATTGTTAAGAAGTGATTAGGTTGAACGGTTATCATAAATAGTTAATCAGGCGAATAGACAGTAGCATGAAGTTACAGGAAGTCATTAAAAATGTTAAAAACATTACACCATGTAATACTGGAAAAATCAAACAACAATCTTACAGAAACCTAAGCGCAACAATTCATGGGTATCAAACAGTTCTTAAAGATAAAAAGAAATTAACCTGCCATTAATTTCAACTTTAGAAAAACCCAGTGTTTTTTGAATCCACTGAACTGCCTTTTTATGATAAAAGATAACATGGGTTTGATCATCTTTGTATTTCCAGGATTTAAAGTCGATATTCTCATCATAGAGATAAGTCATACAATACAAAACACCTTTATTTTGCAGAAGTTCTTTCAGGAGCCTGAACTCCTGGTATGGATTGTGAAAATGTTCGATTACCTCACAACAAACAATGTAATCATACTTTGTATTTAACACATCGTTTTTTATAAATAAAGGATCGTATGGAATAATGGTATATCCCTTATCTTGCAGCAATTTAGAAATAACGGGACCAGTTCCCGCTCCATAGTCAAGGCCAGTATCTTCCGGATTCTGATTTTTCAGCACAGATTCTACAACAGGTGAGACAAAATTCTGATACCCTGGATCATTCACATCATTATTGTGTTCAAGGTATCTTTGTTTTTCCTCATCAGGGCTGATATAGTCATCGGGGTCAAGTATAACTGAACGACAATTTCCGCATTGGTAATAATTTCCATGTTGTTCGGTATAAATTTTTTTTGTCTTTCCGGAGCAAAGTATACATTCAATCATATTTCTCTAATATTAAAAAACGGTAAGTTTCCGGACTCATCAAACCCAGAAACTTACCCGGAATTTATTTCAATCATCAGATGACAATCGTCTTAATAACCTATGGCCTGTCCATCTTTTCTTGATTCAGAAGCTCCGTAGTACACATCGTTTTTCTCATCGTACATTATAGCCTGGTAACCTCCAAAACCACCTATATTGAAATTGACATTGTGTCCCATTTGTATTAGATTTCTTATTACCTGGTAGTCATAACCAGATTCAAGATACAGGGAACCTCCTCGCTGCATTTCGCTGCCTGTTGGCTGTGAGGAACCGCCATGCCTTATCCTGGGAGCATCGCCAGCTTCCTGGAGGTTCATTCCGAAATCAATCATATTCATCACAATCTGTGCATGACCTTGAGGTTGCATAGAGCCGCCCATAACTCCAAAGCTCATAAAAGGTTTGCCCTCTTTTGTAATGAATGCAGGGATAATGGTATGAAATGGACGTTTCCCTGGTTCATACACATTATTATGTCCTTCTTCCAGTGAAAAAAGTTCTCCACGGTCCTGAAGAACAAAACCCAGCTCACCAGGAGTCATACCGGAACCCATTCCACGATAATTGCTTTGAATTAGTGAAACCATATTCCCTTCTTTATCCGCGACAGTAAGGTATATTGTCTCCCCTGTTTCCAGTTTACCTGCCGGATAGCTACGGCCAGCTTTTTCACTGTCAATAAGCTCTCTTCGCTTGTCGGCATATTCTTTTGAAATCAGCTTTTCAACCGGCACATCAGCGAATTCCATGTCAGCATAGTATTTTGCCCTGTCTTCAAAAGCGAGTTTTTTAGCCTCTGTAAGATGATGCACATGCTCTTTGGTTCCAAAACCCATAGAGGCTATATCAAAACCTTCCAGGATATTTAATATCTGCAGTGCAGCAATTCCCTGTCCATTCGGTGGAAGCTCCCATACATCATACCCCCTGTAATTTGCAGAAACAGGATCAATCCATTCAGATTCATGATTGGCAAGATCTTCATAAGATAAAAATCCGCCTTCTCCCTCTTCACCTTTCATATACTCGGGAGCATGCTCTTTCATATAGGCATCAATCTTTTCTGCAATCTCACCTTTATAGAAAACATCTCTTCCTTCTTTGCCAATTTTTTCTAGGGTATTAGCCAGGTAGGGATTTTTAAAGATTTCTCCTTTCTCAGGTGCAGAACCATTAGGCATAAATATTTCTTCAAAACCAGGATATTTTTTCAAAGAACTGGCATTTCGTTCCCAGTAATAGGCGATTAACTCACTTACAGGAAACCCTTCTCTGGCATATTCAATAGCTGGTTCTAATATCTTTTCCATTTCCATAGAACCAAACTTCTTCTGCATTTCAAACCACCCATCGACACAACCGGGAACAGAGACAGGCAATGGACCATGTGCAGGAATGCTTTCATATCCATGTTTTTTAAAATAATCTAAAGTTAGGGATTCAGGAGAGCGGCCGCTGGCGTTAAGACCATATAGCTGTTCTGTTTCAGCATCCCATATAATGGCAAATAAATCGCCGCCAATTCCATTACCCGTTGGCTCCATTAAACCAAGAGTAGCATTTGCAGCAATTGCAGCATCTATAGCATTACCACCGTTTTTAAGGATATCAATAGCTACCTGGCTCGCCAGGGGCTGACTTGTACATGCCATGCCATTCTTTGCAATCACTTCTGAACGGGTAGCAAAATTTTCACCCGTAATACGATCTTGTCCAAATGCATAATTCATTGATAACAAAATTGTTAAGATTAGTACTGAAAAGCTTTTCATAATATAGGGTTTTAAGTGTACATTCTTATAATTGACTATTGTTTGATTGTTAAGTTTAAACCTGCTTATAAGTCAAAGGTATGGGTTTTACATGAGCCTGTCAAAATTTTAAATCATCAATCACATCTTTGGCCGCTGTATTCATCATTAATGCATCAGAACCAACTGCAATCAAGTTAACTTCCTTACTTCTGTGTTTTTTTACAGATTCCGTCTTTCCCCCAAATATTCCCACCGGCATTCCGGAATTTATGCAGGTATGTTTTATAGATTCTATTGCCTCCTGTATTTGCGGATCATCAACTTTTCCCAGTTTGCCGTAACTGCCTGATAAATCGTACGGACCAATAAAAATACAATCTACTCCTTCAACCTTTATGATTTCAGAAAGATTTTTCACACTTTCTTTGTGCTCACATTGCAGGATTACAGCTATATCTTCATTAGCCTGTTGAATATATTGATGTAATTCTGCCCCGTATCCTTGTGCTTTAGCGATTCCGGCACTTCTTTGCCCCATAGGAGGGTATTTAGCAAATTTGACAGCTTGCTGAGCTTCCTGAACGGTATTTACCTGGGGAACAATTATACCTTCGGCACCGATATCCAGTACTCTTTTTATCCATATTTCATCATTACCCGGAACCCTTACGATGCAATGAGCAAAAGGTGAAGCTGCTTGTATAATCTGCTGCGCACCCTGTAAGCCTATAGGAGAATGTTCTAAATCAATAAACAGCCAGTCGAATCCTGCTCTTGACAATATTTCGGCGGTTTCTGTACTGGAAAGAGTCACAAGTGTTCCTGTCATAATTTCTTGACCCAATAATTTTTGCCTGAAGTTTCTCATCACAGTTTAAATTAACATTTAGTAATGGTAAAGTTAACAATTTTAAGGAAAGAAATTATTCTCTAACCACAGAGAAAATATGTGAAGGTTTGAATCTCAAATATGAGGGAATTTAAACCAAGGTCAGTTAAACAAGGTAATTAATACTACCCCTGCTATCATGATGACAGAGCCAAGCAGTCTTTCTTTCAGTCCTTTTTCTTTAAAAATTACAGTTCCCAATACCACGCTTAAGACTGCACTTGTTCGTTTAATAGAAATGACATAAGCAACCAGGGTCATACTCACTGCAAGCATCTGAAATACAATCATTAACCCATGAAAAAACCCGATTGGGAAGAGTGTTTTATAGTTCTTTCTGATTTGATGTATTTTTCCTTTTGACTTTGTCATGATAACAGGAATAAAACCAATGGCAATAAAAGCATTTATCGCAACAGGCCAGAAAAAAGCGGAAGAATTTTGTATTCCAATCTTATCAAAATTAGCAGTAATGCTCCATATAAATGCTACAAGGAGCATCAGCCTTGGGCCTTTTTCTTTTAACAGGGCTTTAAAGGGTGCAAGGTATCCTTTACTTTTTTCTTTAAAATTAAGAATATAAGACCCGCTTACAATCAGAACAATTCCCGCTATTCCGTAGATATTAGGGAACTCCCCAACAATAAGAGGGGAAGTTACAAGCATAAAAAGAGGCGTAAACGTAACCAGAGGTATGGTGATACTCAGATCAGATAATTTTATAGCCCGCATATAAATCAGGTTAGTAAAAACGTTAAGTATGCCTCCTACAAAAAGGGCAACCCAAAAATCCGGTTTAATTTCAGGAACTTCAGTAAAAAACAACAAAAGGGCAATAAATGGTAATCCAAAAAGGAAGAGTGACCAGGCAACAATGTATTCATCCATGTTCTTTAGGCCGATTTTTCCGGCAACATCGGTTAAAGATCTGAAAAAAGCAGTAAGGAATGCAAATAAAAACCAGGTCATGATATTTTTTAAGCGCCAAATTTAAGCTAAAATATCTACTAAGCAATTTTAGCCTTAATAATTCAGGTGATTAACTCATTCAGTAAATATAAATCATTGCACGAATGATTTATAAGATTTCAAGCCAGTTTCGCAACATCTTTTTCCCCTCATGCGTCATAACAGATTCAGGATGATATTGCATTCCATAAATATTATGCTTTTTATGACGAAAAGCCATCACCATATTGTAATCATCTATAGCGAGCGGTATTAATTCAGCAGGCAAGTCACCTTTATGACAAGCCCATGAATGATAACGCCCGGCATCAAACTGTTTTGGAACATTTCGGAATAAAGAATCATTGTTGTCTGTAAGATAAACAGGAACTGTTAACCCATGCAGGGGATTTTGCAGATTAGTGAGTTTGCCTCCGAAATACTCTATTATTGCCTGGTGTCCCAGGCAAATTCCAAGGATTGGAATAGCTTGGCTGTGCTCATGAATAATTTCATTCATTACAGGAAATTCTCCCGGTAAGCCGGGTCCCGGAGATAAAATAATTTTATCGTAGGTCGCCGTGTTACTTAAATTAATCTTATTATGCCGGACTACTTCTACCCGAGTTGCATATTGCTCTATAATATGATAAAGATTGTAGGTAAAAGAGTCGTAATTATCCACAATCAGGACTTTCACTTTGATGTATTTTTTTCGTTTTGTGGGATAAAATTAGGTGAAAAGAGTGACATTCTAATATATAAACGGAAAAGATTTTTGTCTGAATGTCAGGAATGATATTCCTACAATATTTTGTGTCAGAAGGCACTGCAAAAATCATCAATAAAGAGTGTAGTATATTACCCTTTTACACAAGCAAGACTTGTCAGTTACATTTAAAAAAAAGAAAGCCGGAATGGTAAATTGTGACATTCCGGCTAAAAAAACGCTTTATTTTATTAAATCAACGCTTCGTTTTACAAATTTATTGAGCGCCTCTCCTTTCAACATGTTATTGGCAAGCAATGCAAGATCAATTAATTGCTTCACCAACTTCTGCTTCTTACCGAATGTTTTAAGTTTCTCTTCTTTTTTCGATTTCAGCTCGTTAATCTGTTTATCTATATCTTGTAAATTGTCCTTGTCAGCCTGTGGTATTTCTTCGTCTTTCTTATCTTTGTTGGCATTATTAATACTTTCCTTTTCTTTTTCGTAAGGTTCAATCTCACTGTCTATTTGGCTTAGTTCCTCTCCTAATTCTTTATCTTTCTTATCTTTTATTTTCTTCACCAGCCTGTGGTCGGTATTCACAACGAGATTGTAGCTATCGGGCATATCCCCGTAAAAACCCATAGGTCCTCCGCCAAGTTCAGCCATATCTTTCATTCTTCTCATAAACTCGGCTTGCGTAATGGTAATTGGGTCTTCCTTTTCTCCCAGTGGCTCAAAGGTTACTGTAAAATGGCCTAAATCCGGGAGTTGTGATTGAAATATTGAAGCAAGTTCATCTTGTTCTTTCTGAGAAAGCTGAGTTTTTTCTTTATCCTCTTTTTCTATAAGCTTATCCACAACATCAGCATCAACCCTTACGAAACGGCTATTTTCAAATTTTTGCTCAAGAAAATTAATAAAGTGAGCATCAATTTGTCCATCCATCATCAATACGTCGTACCCTTTTTCTTTGGCCTTTTCAATGAAGCTGTATTGTTTGTCTTCATCGGTAGCATAGAGGTATATAAGATTCTTGTTTTTATCAGTCTGGTTCTCTTTGATCAGGTCTTTATACTCCTGGTAATTGAAATACTTTTTATCGGTATTTTTGAAGAGAGCAAAATTTTGTGCCCTTTCATAAAATTTATCATCAGTCATCATCCCATATTGGATAAACAACTTCAGGTCATCCCATTTCTTTTCAAATTCTTCCCTGTTTTCTTTAAAAAGATTTTCCAGGCGCTCAGCTACTTTTTTAGTAATGTGATTGGATATTTTCTTCACATTCGGATCGCCCTGCAGGTAGCTTCTTGACACATTCAATGGAATATCAGGCGAATCAATTACTCCGTGCAGAAGGGTGAGAAATTCAGGAACAATATTCTCTACAGAATCAGTTACAAATACTTGATTTACATAAAGTTGAATCTTATTCTTCTGAACTTCCAAATTATTTCTAATCTTTGGGAAATATAGAATACCTGTCAGATGGAAAGGATAATCCACATTCAGGTGTATGTGAAACAGCGGATCTTCCGCCATTGGATATAATTTACGATAGAATTCGTTATAATCCTCATCTTTCAGGTCATTTGGAGACTGCTTCCATAATGGATTTGTATCGTTTATGATATTATCTTCATCAGTCTCAACTTCTTTTCCGTCCTTATAATCCTTCTTTTTTCCAAATGCTATTGGTATAGGTAAGAATTTACAATAGCGGTTCAACACTTCATTAATCTTATTTTCTTCCAGATATTCTTCAGAATCTTTATCTAAATGAAGAACCACGTCTGTTCCCCTATCCTGCTTGTCATATTCTTCCATTTGGTATTCCGGGCTACCATCACAAATCCAGTGCACACCTTTAGCGTCTTCCTGGTATGATCTGCTGAAGACCTCTACTTTATCCGCAGCCATAAATGCAGAATAGAATCCCAGTCCAAACTTACCAATGATGGTTTCGGGATCTTTATATTTGTTTATAAAATCCTGGGCGCTTGAAAAAGCAACGTCATTGAGGTATTTCTTAATCTCTTCGGCGGTCATTCCAATGCCCCTGTCAGAGACAGTGATGGTCTTATTTTTTTTATCAACACTAACACTTATGGTAATATCTCCCAGCTCTTTATCATACTCACTCAGAGAGGCCATTTTTTTAATTTTCTGAGTAGCATCCACCGCATTTGAGATAAGCTCTCGCAAAAATATCTCCTTTTCAGAATACAAAAATTTCTTAATAATTGGAAAAATATTCTCAGTGCTTATTCCAATTTTTCCTTGTTGCATAATTTAGATGATTATAGGGTTTAACATTATTTTCAATTATCGGAGAGTTACAAAGTATATGCCACTGACAAACATATGACAAATAGTCAGCTATTTTCAAACAGCTTTATTATAGAGCAGAAAAATCTTCACGAAAATTTAAAAAAACTGAAATTAACACTTCCATAATTTCTGTTTTCATAAAACCCTTTTAGTGCGGAAAGATCTATATGCTTGGAATGTTCAAGTATAAAAATGCCGTGTGGTTTCAGCAGTCTGTTGCCGGAAATTATTTTTGGAAGCTCTTCGGGATTATTCATCTGGTAGGGAGGGTCAGCAAAAATAATATCATACTGACTTTTACACTTAGACAGAAACCTGAATACCTCTCCCCTGGTTACTTTTAATTCAGGCATGCCCATTGCTTCAGCTGTTTCTTTTATGAATTTCACATGTTTATAATCCTTCTCAATTGCCCGGACAAATTTACATCCTCGTGAAACAAACTCATAACTGATATTTCCGGTGCCAGCAAAAAGATCAAGAACTTCTTTCTCTTCAAAATCAATACGGGTTTCCAGAATGTTAAATAAATTTTCCTTGGCAAAATCTGTTGTTGGTCTTGCGTGAATTTTTTTCGGTGGGCGTACTAACCTTCCTTTGTATTTTCCACTTACTATTCGCACACGTTTAAATTAAACAAATTGAAATAATAGGATAGCATCTCTTTTTTAAACAAATAACTATATGTGAATTCTTTTGCAGGTTTTAAATGGTGTACTTTTTTAATATATCCTTTTAATTCCTTAATAAGCTGCTCATGTTTAAAATTTGTTCCTGTTAACTTTAGTTCAATTGTTTCGGGATCCAGGTCTAGCTGATAATACACATTTAAGACATAATAAAGTATATCGTCATGATTTTGAAAATCAAATGAATTAAAAAACAAAAGATTTTTATTGTCGATTACCAATATATCCATAAAATCGTCAAATAAATTAAGCCCGAGATATGGCTTTTCTTCTTCAACAAAATTAATGTGGTAATTTATTAAGGAATAAGAGTGGTGATAAAATTGAATTTTCGGGAAATGCCCTATTAATGCGTTTGTAAATGGGTTTGGGGTACTGAATACATTATATGAGTCTGTTTTCTTTAGATAATGGTAATGGAGTTCTTCCAATTCACCCATTGGTTGATTAAAATCAAAATATTTTTTGATATATTGCTCCTCAAACAAAGGCGAAGGAATAAGCATCGATTTATTATTTGCACATAGACAGTTGACTTTCTTAAATGGATTTTGCAGGTATGCATCCTTACTCAGTATTTCTTCAATTTTTCTACCCTTATTTTCTGTGTTAACTTGATCTGATAAATCATAGTGTTTTAACAAGCTGTACTTATTGCGCACTGTATCTAAAATAGAAAAAGAAAATCCATTCAAATAAATTTGAATGGATAGTATATAGGATGAAGACCGGTTAAGGTCCAGAGTTTCATCAGCAAAAGTGAAATCTTTCATAAACTCATATCTTATTCCCAGTTACCAGCGTTATTATTCGGCTGATTGATATCTCCAACTTTTACACCAGGGAACTTGCTAAGTTTTTCGGTCATTCTTTCATTAAGATTAATAACCAATTGATCATTCAGACCGTGAAGAAGAACATCATTATGAACTTTTGCTTCAAAAATAGGAACGTCCATACCTCCGGACTCTACAACTTTAGCAGCCATTTCAAAGGAATCACTGTCAGTAGAAGGTACTCTCCACATATCTCTTGCCTCATAATCTTCTCCGAATAAAGAATCTTTAACTGCCATTTTAACTGTATCCCTTTCAATAATACCTTCCCGAAGCGCTTCTGCTTCTGTCATTCCCTCTTCCAGCAAGCTATCTGGTATATAGCCAATCTTTCTAACAATTCTGAGAGAATCACCTCTGATAAAATTAATTAAAGTATCAAAACTACCGGTAAACTTTCCATGTTCATTTCTATAGGCAATCTGAGCGCCTCGAATCTCTCTCAGCTTCTCAATGGTAGCTTCATATCTCTTGTCTTTTTCTCTTTCAAATTCTATTGGGGTCTGAATACTTCGGTAGAGTCCATAGCCCAATCCGATAATGACAATAGCGAGGATAATTTGAATTACTGTTTTCATTTGTTTATTTATTTTTTAATTATTTTGCCTGTTTGCAAATTTAAAAAAACAAATTAAAATCAAAATTTGAAATGATAAATAATTGTTGAAAGATGTTAAAAAAACATATTCAAAATAAATTAGAATCTTCTCTGGGACACACTCCCACTCCAAGCCAGCGTAATTTGCTATCAAAATTGCCGGAATTTATTTTAAGTGATTCAAATAAGGAAATTTTTCTTATTAGGGGGTATGCAGGGACAGGAAAAACGACAACAATCAGGGCAATTGTACAAACACTGGATTCTTTCAGGCTCAGATCAGTATTATTAGCACCAACCGGGAGAGCTGCAAAAGTATTGAATAACTATGCTCAAAAACCTGCTTTTACTATACATAAAAAAATATACAGGCAAAAATCAGGCTCAGATGGTCTTGGAGAGTTTGTTTTAGATAATAACCTTCATAAAAATACTCTTTTTATTGTTGATGAAGCATCTATGATAGCCAATGAATCATATGAATATAGCGCTTTTGGGAGTGGAAGGCTATTGGATGATCTGATTAGATATGTGTATGAAGGCAAAGGCTGCAAATTAATATTAATAGGAGATACAGCACAATTACCCCCGGTTAAAATGGAAATAAGCCCTGCATTAGAGGAGAGAAAGCTCGAAACATACGGGTTAAAGGTTTATCAATCTTACTTAACTGATATTTTAAGACAGTCATTGGATTCAGGAATTTTATACAATGCAACCCGGCTTCGCCAAATGATTGCATCCAATAAGATAAGTATTCCAAAAATTGATCATTTAAAATTTCCAGACGTTGAATATATCTCCGGGGAGGAGGTGGTTGAAAAAATAACAGACACATATGACAGTAAAGGGATTGAAGAAACTATGATAATCACTCGCTCAAATAAAAGAGCAAACCTTTTTAACCAGGGAATAAGAAATCAGATTCTATGGAGAGAAGAGGAATTAAGCGAAGGAGATTACCTGATGGTCGTTCGTAATAACTATTACTGGGCAGAAGAGGAAGAAGAGCTGGACTTTATCGCGAATGGGGATGTGGCAGAAATTGTCAGAATATTGGGATACCAGGAATTATACAATCATAAATTCGCGGATGTTGTTTTAAGGTTTGTTGATTACCAGGATATTGAAGTTGATGCCAAAATTATGATTGATACTATTCATTCTGATTCAGCTTCATTAACCAGAGAGGAAGGAAGGGAATTCTATTATAAAGTTATGGAAGATTACCAGGATATTAAAACCAAAAGAGAAAAATACAAGAAACTTAGGGAAAATCCTTTCTTTAATGCCCTGCAGGTCAAATTTGCCTACGCTGTTACCTGCCACAAAGCCCAGGGAGGACAGTGGAAAACTGCTTTTGTTGATCACGGATACTTCACTGATGAGATGATTAACAAAGAATTTGTTCGATGGCTTTACACCGCTTTCACACGTGCTACCGAAAAACTCTATCTTATCAATTTTCATAAAGCTTTCTTTGAAACAGATCCCCTGGAATAATTCACTTCTTTAGTTTACCCGGGTTTGCCTTGAGTAGTGGGAATTTCAAAAGCGTTAAATGAAATTTATCTGCCTACAATAACATTTTTGTCGTCACAAGAGTAATGTTCCATTTGAATTGTTATATGCTGAATTTGAAAGTCATTATACAAAATAGATGACAATTCTTCCCTAATCTGATCGGTTTCTTCAATTGAATAGTTTTTATCAACATCCGCATGACATTCGAAATGCACCCGATGGTCTGAAAGGCGCCAAACATGTATATGATGTACGTTCTCAATTTTAGGATGTGATTCGAGTCTGCTTTTAATTTCTTTTATATTTATATCCGAGGGGGTTGACTGCATCAAAATTTCAATTGTTTCTTTCAAAATCCCGTAGGTCCCGTATAAAATATAAATACCAATCAAAAATGTTAATAAGGAATCTATCCAGTACAATTCACTAAAATAAATAATCACAGAAGCAATGATAACTCCCACAGATGAAACGGTATCTCCAATCAGATGAAAATATGCTGCTTTAATGTTTAAACTTGACTTAGATCCACGATGAAGTAAAAGAACAGAAACTATGTTTGCTATTAACCCAATTCCTGCAACAATGAACATCAACATGCCTTTTATTGGCTGTGGATCGATAAGCCTTTCATAGGCCTCATAAAAAAGATAAATAGAAATTACAATAAGAATAATGGCATTAAGCAATGCAGCTAAAATCTCAACTCGTTCATAGCCAAAGGTATTTTTACTGGTAGATCGCTTCTTGCTTACAATCATAGCAAGATAGGATATCAAAAGAGCAAACGCATCACTGAGATTATGAAGTGCGTCTGATAAAAGGGCAAGACTGTTGGATAATATACCTCCTATAAATTCGGCAATAGTAATTACAAAATTTAAAATAATGCTGATTAATAGATTTCTTTTACTGGGAGGATCTTTATGGTGTGTATGTAATGCCATTTTTTGTCGCGTAAAAATTTATTCCTTTAACTGTTCTAATCTATGTGACTATTTATAAAATTTAAAGTATAAAATTATTTCAGCCAATTTTAACAAATTAATTAAAGAAATGTTA
>JBKGZD010000062.1:0-13654 GCA_046545795.1 Bacteroidales bacterium
AACCGGTGCACATATACCGGGACAATTTCTATTTTTTTATTTTTCATATACGCTCTGACCGCAGGTAAGTTAGTGGTAAAACCTAAAAGAAAACCACCGCCGCCGGAACCGCAGAGTTTAATGTAGTATTCTCTGTTTTCAAGTCCATTTTCCCATATTTTTCTAAAGCCGTCGGGAATCATTGGATTGAAATGATTGAGTTGAAAATCGGATAATTGTCTCAGGGATTGGAAGAATTTTTCTCCGTTGCCTTCGATGATTGTTTGTATGGCTCTATTGGTATAAGTGTTTAGTAATTCTGAATCAATACCATTCTGATTTTTTTCTTTAATCTTTTCCAGGAAAATATTCACCAGCGGTCCGGTCTTTCCTTGTCGTCCCGAGTTAATTAAGAAAACGGCAAATTCAGGCATTAAAGAAGGAAGGGTAATATTGACAGGGTCTATATATTTGTTTTTAGTAACCAGGAGCGGTCTCTTAAGATAGGAATTCAGAGGGTCTATGCCACTGCTTGTTCCATGATAAAAAGATTCCAGCGTTGCAAACTTATTTTTTAATGCAACAAGGGTATCGGGATTCTCTGTGTCGGTTTGAATTTTTCCCTGTACATACTTATGATAAAGTGAAGCAACAAGTGCTCCTGAACTACCTATTCCATATCCTTCGGGAATTGTGGATTCAAAGTAAAGACCTTTTTTTAAATCAGCAGAAAAGCTTTCAATATCAAAGTCAACAGGTAATTGATTGTTTTTTTTAAGTTTCTTTAAATAGCCAAGATAATTGTATAATTCAAGGTTTGATTGACGTGCAAAGTCGTAATCCGTGTAATTGTCCTGGAAGATATACTTTAATTCACCATTAAAATGACTGTATGGTATTGTTAATGCCATACTGTTGTTTATGATGGAATATTCTCCAAAGAGCATTATTTTAGCATAAAATATTCCGGAAGTATTCATATGGTTATTTTTATTATTTTGTAGATCATATGGAACTTACCTTGTAAATTTCATAAGTCAGCATTTTTTTGCAAGCGTATTATCCGTTTTTGATCCAAAGGCTTATCCTTTCCCGTCAGTGCGATGAGGACCGGGACCTGTAAAATCATGAATAACCTGTCCATGTTCACAATAGCCGGTTAATTCATTATTGATAAAATTTCTTACCTCCTCTTTTGCCTCCAGTGGATAAATCAGGTGAACATTCGGACCTGCGTCCAAAGTGAATGTCACAGGAAGTTTATTTTCTTTTCTCTGTTTTCGGACTTTTTCAATTATTTCAATGGTTGACTCTTCCATAAGCAAAAAGCCTGGATTCGATGACAACATTAAGCTGTGTAAGGTTAGCGCCTCATTCTCCACAATGTTTGCAAATTTTGTAAAATTTCCTTCTTTTATTGCTATTCTTATTTTATCCAGATTCTTAACCGCCTGTTCCTTTCTTGCTTCTCTGAAAGGGTGATTATGCATTTTTTTATGTCCTTCGGAGCTGGTGATTTTTTTCTCTTTTGAAGAAACCAGCAATATTGAATCCTGCAATGTTTCATAAATTTTATGAATTCGATGCCCAAAGGGATTTGCAAATCCGTTCGAACCATAATCGTGCTCTCCCCATTCCACTAAATTGCCGTACATTGACCTGCATGCGCTGCCTGAACCAAGGCGGGCTATATAAGAAGCCTTTTGAAAAAATCGTTCGGAACTGTATTCCTCTCTTCTTAAAGCATCTTCAATACTGCACAAACAAAGAGCTATAGAACTGTAGGCTGACGCCGACGATGCCAAACCTGATGAATGGGGGAAATTGTTGTTGCTTTCAATGTATAAATCCATATATTCTAAAAATGGAAAATATCTTTCTGTTTTTTTCAGGTATTTTTTCACCCTTTTCCCAAACGGGTGCTCGTCATTGTTCCCAAAACGAAAGAATACTTTACTGGTTTCATGTTTGCTTTTCCTGTAATGTATTTCGGTTCTGGTATGTAAATTACTGAGCGTTAAACTTAAAGACGGATTCAGAGGGATTTGCTCGTCCTTTTTGCCCCAGTATTTTACCAGTGCTACATTCGAGGGTGATTCCCACGCAACCGTCCTTGGAAGGTCAGAGATATCTTCCTTTCTTGTTTTCACTATCTCATCCCTGAATTTTTTATCTAACATGATGTTGTTATTTGATGATTTCGTTCCATTGAAAAAATATACTTAGATTATGACGTTTCAGATATCGTTTTAGTTCATTTTTATTTTCCCTCCAGGTAAGTAATATGAAATCGCCTCCCCAGGCTCCCAGCCATTTAATTTTTCCGGGAAAACCAGGTAGAAAAGCTTGAGAGGCGGGGGTTTTCCCTGTTATTTCCGACAATAAATTATCGTGCTTGTCGATTTGTTCTTCAAAGGCTTCCAGTGTTTTGACCCGGAGAATCCGTTGATTGATATTTTCTAACTTTTTTAAATATTCACTTATTTCCAGGTTCTTTCGGAGAAATTGGCTGACTTCCTTTTCAGAATTTTGTTTGTGGCCGGTGTAGGCAAAATAAATATTGCCGGAAAAGGGTGGTTTCCAGTCGATTTCATAGAATAATGGAGATTCCCCCATGGATTTATAAATGATAGGTTTTTCACTCCTGGCACATGCTATATCATACCCTGAGCCTCCTGTTATTGCATTATTTATTTTGAATGCATCAATATCAAAGCATGTGGCTATATTGTTGATTAGAGTTGAACTGCTTCCCAGCCCCCAGTTTAAAGGAAATTCAAGCTCAGTTTTTATCATCATTCCGTTTGGAAATCGTGAATATTCGGCCACCTTTTTAAAAATCCTTTGCAGATAAGAAGCCATTGTGTTGTCAGTTGCCCGGGTAATTGAAAAATCGAAGAGAGAAAAAGTTGCCTGAAAGATTATATTGCTTTTATAAGTTGTTTCCCAAATAATTTTATTGTCATGAAGTGGTTCTGTTCTCATATATTGCCCGACTTTCAGGGGAAGAGCAATTCCCTCACCGCCTTTTAGAACCAGGTATTCCCCGGTTAACAGCAATTTCCCACGCGAATAGGATTCACACTTCATAAGTTTATTTTTAATTATTCAAAGGTAATACAGACGTTTCACAGGATACTCCGAATGTAGTTTTCTACTTCTCTATACGACACCTTCCTATCTGAAAAGTATGTTCTTACTTGTTCCTTCTTAGCATCTGAAATATTAAAATTCAGTAGAATATTTTCAAGATGCAGTTTCATATGCCCTTTTTGAATTCCGGTAGTTATAAGCGCAGTGATTGCCCCGAAATTATTAGCCAAACCAGCTGCAGCAATTATTTTCATTAATTCTTTTGCTGATGGGTTGTCTAGCACTTCCAGTGATTTCTCAGCTAAAGGGTGTATCCGTGTCAAACCACCTGTCGAGCCTATTGAAAGTGGCACAGTGAGCTGATAAGAAAATATGTTGTTTGTTATTGAACAGTCAGTTAAAGCGGTGTATTTTCCTGTATGCGCAGCATATGCATGCGCAGCAGCTTCCACTGCCCTGTAATCGTTCCCTGTCGCCAAAACTACTGCATCAATGCCATTCATAATGCCTTTGTTATGAGTAACAGCCCTGGAAACATTCTTTTTGGCGATTTCAACTGCTTTATAAAATTGTTCTGCAAATTCTTTCCCGCTCATTTCACTGTCTTGGCCGGCTAATTTTTCTACCGGGCATTCAACTTTCATAGATATTTTTGATTCAGGGGTATGATTAGAAAGAATAGCCATATTGATGTCCAGCTTCTTTCTTGTTTCAGGTGTTAGTTTATCAATTAAATATTGCACTGCACTTTCGAGCACTGAATTGATAAAGTTAGCCCCCATAGAATCTGCTGTTTCAATGGTGAAATCCAGTTCAAAATAATGAGGAATATCGGATGTTTTGTCATTTAGCTTGATAGATTGAATACCACCCCCTCTTTTTTCCATTTGGCTGGTGATACTCTTCAAACTCTCCTGTAATCCGGGAGAAATTTTATTGATAAATTCTATAATCTCTTCTTTTTCCCCGTACCAGAAAAAATGAATTTGACCTTTCTTACTTACTGATATATCTGTTGTTTGGAATCCTCCTCTTGAATACCAGAATTTTGCACTTTTTGCAGCTGCTGCAATAACAGAACTTTCCTCTATCACCATTGGAATGTGGTATAGCTTGTTATCTATTAAAAAGTTTGGAGCTATTCCATAAGGCAGGTGGTAATTTGCAATTGTGTTTTCACTGAAACTTTCCAGCTTAGATTGTAATTCCGGGTACTGGTATCGACTTTTGTTAAGTGTCTTGATAAACTCTTCAGGTGATTGGGTGTTCTCTGCTATCAGCCTTAACTTTTCGTTTCTGTTGTGTTTGCTAAAACCTTCAATGTACTTCATTATAGATAAAATTTTCATTTAATCTGCCTTCTTCCTTGCAAATCACTTTACTTTCAAATAGTTGTAAGCCATTTGCAGTCCTTGCTTCTGAGCGCTTATAAAATTTTTTAAATCATCGTAATCAAGCAAAGCATATTCAAGCAGAGCAGAAGCCATCCCATAGATAGCAGGAGCTTTGCTTTTGTTGATAAAGTAGTATCCATCCAGGAAATTTTTCACCCCTCCTGAAATTATTAGCAGGGGAGGGTTTGCACCGGAATTTTCCTCCGTGAATTCATTAACTGCTGTTATCATTTCTTGCGGCGAATGCCCAACATATGCAAGCGGTTCAAAATGCCTGGAAACAGGATTGTTGTTTCTCATTATTTCAACCCTGGAAAAATTTGTGCCACCAAATCCTCCAAACTCAATTGCTGTAACCGGAAGTTTAAGAAGTTCCCTGAGGCTTTCATGTCCCATACCCTGGCCAACCTCCTTTACTATGACATTCCCGTTGAATTGTTTAAGAAATTCCCTGAGTGTTTCCCGGGGAGGGTATTTAATTCTATCTCCCTCCGGCTGCAGCATTTCTTGCAGAGGATTAATGTGGATAACTATACCATCAGCTTTGAGCAGATTAACCAAATCGATAATTGTTTTAACATCATCCTTATGGAGAAACTGTTCTACCTGTGCAATGCCCATATTAGCATAAAAGGGACGATCATTGCCTATAATCCCTCTCAGATCAAAATCCGGTAATGCTTTTTCATTTTTCAGCAGGATACTGCATGAACCCAGTCCCATTCCTAAGCCAAATTCTGCTGCTGCTGTTGCCAGGTTATGATTAATTGTGCCTGCCAGTTTTGTTCCACCCGTCATGCTGGATATCCACAAGGGAAGAAACATACTTTTACCCCCAATTGATAGAACAGGAATACTGGATTCATCATACCCCTTTAATACAGGTTCATAGCTGAATCGCTCATCCAGCTGGTTTACAGGTGTTTGATTTGTTAAGGCCAGTGATATGTGGTCTTCTTTTCTGTTTGACATGGATAAGCAAGTTTAATTTCACGAGTGATTTAAAAATACAGAAAAATCGAATAAATCATAAATCTTAAAGACCAATTTTTCTGGATATGACCAACTTAAGAATTTCTGATGTTCCCTCTCCAATTTGAAGAATTCTTTGATCCCTGTAGAAACGTTCAATATCATTTTCCTGTATGAGTCCATACCCGCCGAAAATCTGTACCGCTTCATCTGCTACTTCTTTTGCTATTTCCGAAGTATACAACTTTGCCATTGCAGCTTCTTTGCTGAATTCTTCTCCGTTTATTTTTAACCAGACAGCATGGTAGAGTGTGTTTTTAGCCACTTCAATCTTGGTAGCCATTTCAGCCAGTTTAAATGCAATACTTTGAAATTTGCTAATTGGTTTGCCAAATTGGATACGGGTTTGCGCATATTCCCTGGCCATTTCAAAGGCCCCGCGAGCCAGGCCCAAGCCCATAGCCCCTACGGTTAGTCTGCCTGAATCCAGTGTTTGCAGCATTATTTTATGCCCTTTGCCTTCTTCTCCCAGCAGATTCTCTTCTGGAACTTTTACATTATTAAAGATGAGTTCACCTGTATCAGCCGAACGCCATACCATTTTGTTTTTTATTGGTTTACGGATGTATCCCTTTTTGCCGGACTCAACAATAATGGTTGAATGTTTATTCCTGGAGCCCTCTTTACTGGTAATAGCCTGGACAGTCACTCCGGCAGACATTTTTGAAGCAGAATTGGAGATAAACATTTTTGACCCTTTAATATGCCAGTACCCATCAATGAGTTTAGCTGTTGTTCTTGTTGAGCCGCTGTCAGAGCCTGCGTCCCTCTCCGTTAGTCCAAACGCCCATGTTTTTTCTCCTGCGGTGAGCTGTGGTAAATACTTCTGTTTCTGCTTTTCTGTTCCGTAAGTGGCAATAGGACCAATCCCCAGAGAATTAACAGCAGCCACTGTAGCTGCCTGCGAGCCGTCCACACGTGCTACTTCTTCTACAGCTATCACCAATGCCATATAATCCAGTCCCTGGCCACCATATTCTTTCGGGATAGCAATACCGAACAGCCCCTTTTCACCCATTCTCTTTGTCAATTCAGGGGAGAAGCGTTCTTCTATATCCAATTGTCTGACTTTTGGCTTTATCTCTTCCTCAGCAAATTTCCTGGTTTTTTCCCTTAATTCTTCGTGTATTTGATTTGTGTATAGTTGCATATAATTGTCTGTTTGTTATTCTAAAACTGTTTCTGCCAGAATCTGGCCGTCCTTTACCTGGTCTCCCTTCTTAACCCTGAGGTTTTTAACAACAAGATTTCCCGGAGCTACTATATTGTTTTCCATTTTCATTGCATCAATAACAAGCAGCGTCTGTCCTTTGTTGACTTTCGTATTGTTGTCTACATTGACCTGCACTACTTTTCCGTACATGGGAGAAATTATGGTATCACTTTCTCTCCTTGTATTCTTCGCATGCGGTTTATTCAGGATAATCTCTCGGAAATCATTATGATGAGCATCATAGGATAAACCACCAAATATCAGTTGCGTTTTTCCGGGTTTTCCGGAGTAATGAATTTTAATTTTTTGATTTTTAACTTGAAATATGATATGATTGCTTTGAATTTCTGACAATTCAGCCTTGTATTTCTCTCCAGTTGTTTCAATGTACAGCTCATTGTTATTTCCGTAAAATTCGGCTGGCCATCTTTCATCTCCGATTTTAATATTCCACTTCATATAATGCCGCCAGTAGCCAATTTGTCTAAAGGCTTGTTCCAGTTCTGTATTGTTCCTGTGGATATGTGTGTTAATAAAGATATAGGCAGCAACAAGAATCCTGCGGTCTGCTGCTTTTTTCCTTTGAGTAAGGCTCTCCAGTATTTCTTCGTTTCTCTCGTCGATATAATTGGTGGTGTATTGATGTTTCTGAAATTTATCACTTAACAGAATTTCCTGCAGATAGGATATATTATGTCCAATGCCGGAGATCGCAATTTTTTGCATGTTGCCTGATAAATTCGATATTGCCTTGTTTCGATCTTCACCCCATGCAATTATTTTAGCAATCATTGGATCGTATTCCGTACTGACAACCTCCCCGGAATTTATACCGGAATCTATTCTCAGATTTTGTTCCTCCGGAATTTGCAGCAACTGAATTTTTCCGGGGGATGGAGCAAAGTTATTTTCAGGTTCTTCTGCATATATTCTTGCTTCGATTGCATGTCCTATTCTTTGTATTTGTGATTGATTCCATCGTAATTGTTCTTCACGTGCAATCCGAATTTGCTCTTCAACAATGTCAATTCCTGTAATCAATTCGGTAACAGGATGTTCTACCTGGATTCTTGTGTTCATTTCCAGGAAATAAAAGTTTTCATTAGCATCCACCATGAATTCTATTGTTCCGGCATTGAAGTAATTTATAGCCTTAGCTATTTTTATCGCTGCTTGTGTTAACTTAGCTCTAAGTTCATCAGTCAGGGCAGGAGAGGGGGCCTCTTCAATAATTTTTTGGTGTCTGCGCTGTACAGAGCATTCTCTTTCAAAAAGGTGCAGAAAATTGCCGTAATGGTCGCCAAGAATTTGTATCTCGATATGGCGGGGGTTGTTAATAAATTTTTCTACAAAGACCTCGCTGTTCCCAAAATAATTATATGCTTCCCTTGCTGTTTGCTCCAGGGCTCCTTGTAATTGATCCGGCTGGCGGACAATACGCATTCCTTTTCCACCACCTCCTGCTGCTGCTTTGATCATTACCGGAAAATCAGCATCAGACAAGCGGGAAATAATATCCCCGGGTTTGCCAATATGCATGTCCAGTACAGGAATGTTGAGTTTTGAAATAAATTCAGCGGCTTTCACTTTATTTCCCATTGTACGGATGGTTTCTGCACCAGGACCTATAAATACAATCCCTTTTTTTCTGCATTTCTCAGCAAACTCAGGGTTCTCCGACAAAAAGCCATAACCGGGGTGAATGGCATCCACTTTGCTTTGTATTGCAATTTGCAGTATTTTATCCTGGTTCAGATAAGTTTCCGGCAGACTTCCCGGGCCAATGAAATATGCCTCATCAGCACCAAGGGTATGGTATGAATTTTTATCTTGTTCAGAGTATACAGCAACCGTCCATATTCCCAGTTTCCTGGCCGTCCGCATTATCCTGGCGGCTATTTCACCTCTGTTGGCAATTAATATTTTTGAAAAATTATTCATTTTTTCATCCATTGTGGGGTTCGTTTTTCAAAGAAAGATTCAATACCTTCTCTTCCTTCTTCACTTACACGTGCTTTAGAGATTAAATCAATGGTTTGAGCCTTTATTTCTTCATAATTCATAGGTTTATTGATGGAGTTAATCAGTTGTTTGGTTTTTACCATTGCACCATAATTGTTATACTCTACTTCTGAAAGTATTTTATCTACCTGCTTTTCAATAGTTTCTTTGTCTCCTGCCTGGTTTATCAGTCCTATGCGAAGGGCTTCTTTTGAAGTAAATTTCAACCCTGTAAGCATGTAATATTTTGCAGGATATTCACCCGTTCGATTGATTACAAAAGGGCTGATGGTTGCCGGAAGGAGGGCTAACTTAACTTCTGAAAAACTGAAAGTGGTATCGGTCTCTGCCATAGCAATATCAGAAGCAGCAATCAATCCGTTTGCACCTCCGATGCTTGCTCCGTGTGCAACTGTCATTGTCAGGCACGGGAGGTTGTACAATTTTTCGTATAATTCATAGAGCTTTCTGCTTTCATCATAAATATCTGCATAGGTACTATCCAGGTTACTTCTCATCCAGTTTAAATCAGCTCCGGCACTGAAGACATTGCCTTTCCCTTTTATAATAAGCGCTTTGATGTTTTTTGTTTCCATTACTGTATTAAAGATTTCATGCAATTCATGAAGCATATCCGCATTTATCGCATTACGTGATTCCGGTCGATTCAATCTGAGTGTCGCAACTGTTTTATTTTCCTCGTATTCTATTGTATGGAAGGACTTCATTTTGGTGTATTATTTTTCACAGTTTTAGTCATTTAATTATTGTTCATCACATTCTGAATACTCCATTTTGGGGGTCACCATATGGGGCGTTTCTTGACATTGCAATCCCTATTGCCAGGACTTTTCTTGTATCTACAGGGTCGATAATCCCGTCATCCCATATTCTTGATGTGCTGTAATAAGCGGAGCTTTCATTTTCGTATTTTTCCAGCATTTCTTGTTTAAATTCTTCTATTTTTTCATTGTCAATATCATTCCCGGATTTTTTAAGTTGAGCTTTCTTAATAGATGTGAGGACACTTGAGGCCTGCTCACCTCCCATAACAGAAATTTTAGCATTCGGCCACATAAAAAGTAACTTTGGATCGAAAGCTCTTCCAGCCATAGCGTAGTTACCAGCGCCAAATGACCCACCAATGATTATAGTAAATTTGGGCACATTGGCGTTTGCTACAGCATGAATGAGTTTTGCCCCGTCCCTGGCTATTCCTTCATGTTCATATTTTTTACCGACAATAAACCCGGAAATATTCTGAAGGAAAACAATAGGTATCTTTCTGTATTGGCATAATTCAACAAAATGAGCCGCTTTCCTGGCTGTTTCCCCATAAATCACACCCTCGTTGGCTATTATACCTGCAGGATATCCCATAATCCTTGCAAAGCCGGTAACTATATTAGTTCCATAATCTTTTTTAAATTCCTGTAGTTTGCTTCCATCTACAATTCTTTTGATAATTTCTTTTGAGTTTATTGCTTTTTTGAGATCAACAGGGGCAAATTCATAAAGTTCTTCAGGGTTGTATTCCGGCTCTTCTGGCGGGGCAATATCCAGCGGTTGTTTTGAGGCTTTTGGCAGTCTTGAAAATATATCCCTGCAAATTTCCAGGGCATCTAAATCATTTTCCGCTATATGGTCTGCCAGACCTGAAATCTGTGTATGAACTTCAGCTCCGCCCAGTTCCTCATCAGTTACCTCTTCACCCGTTGCTGCCTTAACTAAAGGAGGACCACCGATGAAAATTGTACCCTGGTTTTTTACAATAATTGATTCATCACTCATTGCTGGTACATAAGCGCCTCCTGCCGTACAGGAACCCATGACAATAGATACCTGGGGAATTCCTTTTGCAGATAGCTGAGCCTGGTTGCGGAATAAACGACCAAAATCTTCCTTGTCCGGGAAAACCCTTGATTGCTCCGGGAGAAACACCCCTCCACTGTCAACCATATAAACCACCGGCAGATTATTTTCCATGGCTATCTCCTGGGCACGGACATGCTTTCGGATTGTTTCCCTTACATATGTGCCTCCTTTAACCGTTGCATCGTTTGCCACAATAACCACCTCCCTGTTGTGGATAATGCCAATCCCGGTAACAATTCCTGCCGATGGAAAAGCATTTTTGTACTGATTATAAGCTGCCAGGGGGGATAGCTCCAGGAAAGGAGTACCCGGGTCGACCAGCTTCTCAATGCGTTCCCTGGGTAATAGTTTCCCTCGCTCTCTGTGTTTAATGACCGATTTTTCTTCTCCTCTTTCATATATGTTCTTCATTTTTTTCCTGAAATCCCGGAGAAGATTGTCAAATTTTTCTTTTTCGCTATATGTTCTTTTGTCTTGCAAATCTTTATTTGATTTAATTAAATTTTATAGATAAACAGATGTAAAATTCTTTTTGTTTAATGCAGGCTGAATAAGAATGGAAAAATGGGGCACAATGTTAATATAGAATTATTCTTAACTTAAGTCACGGCCTTCGTCTTTGAAGACGTTTAAAGAACTGTATAATTCAGATTATTTTTTATGCTTTTATTTAGAAAAATAATACTTGAAACCTATCAAATTTATTTCTATATTGTTAATTGTCAAGTTATTTTAAACGGTCTTATAGCAATAGCAAAATGTATCAAATAGTTAATTTACAGCAGGATTGGAATTTGATAAGTCTTAAAAGTAAAGATCATTTTAAGGCTTCAAATCTGCTTCAGCATCATGCAATACAATTTATTGCTATGGGGAGTTTATCTTATCATTCAATGTTGAAAAGCGATGATGGGAACATTATGAAATGGGATTTTTACAAACGGATGATAGTAGGCAAATGGATCGATGCTGAGCTTTATCCGTTTAAATTAGCCATCCGGTTAGATAATCTTGAACTACTTATGGTAAAACCCCCTTTCACAATTACTGAGAAAATAAATATGCAGGGAAAAACTAAGGAAGAAATATTTGACTGGCTGAACGAACAAATAGATAAGGTGGGAATTAAAGAAGGGAACTTATCAATGGATTTATCTTACAATATACCACACCACAAAACAGACGATGGATTTCCATTTGAAATTCAAAATAAAAATGAAATGGAGGCATTGGCATCTTTTCGTAACAATAGTGAGATTATCCTACATTATTTGTCCAATTTCTTTGATAATTGCACTTCAGTTGGCATTTCCCCAGTGACCTTTAATTCCTCATTTATCGTCAATCTAACACCTGGTGGTGATGATAACTCTTTGAAAGCCATAGATATAGGATTTGCAGCACCAGATGATTTGATAGATCATTACTATTTTTATGCAACCCCTGTGAACAGTATCCAGCACGAAATAAGCTATGATAACATTCACCAGCTTAACGGTGATGGACAATGGCTTATCAATGACAGTCTGGTTGCCGCATTGCCTTTGGATAGATTTTACCGGGATAATAAGAAAGAGAAGCAAATTTATCGTGTATTATCTTTTTATTTAACTGCCATTAATAACTTTTTGGATATTTTGATAGTTCCAGAACATAAACTTTCAGGAAAAGAATTATTTGGAGATAAAGTTTCTTTATTTCTTGATTGGTAATTCTTTAAAAATCATTTATTGCTAATAAATTTGCGAACATGATCATTTGGGATTTCTTATAATCCATCAAAAAGATTTAAGATTTGCAGATGTCTAATTTTCGAATACAAAAAATTCAATAAGATATGAAAGCGATGATTCTTGATAGGACAGTGGACATGTCAAAAAATAATAAGCCTTTGAAACTGGTTGAAAGGCCAAAACCTAAACCACAGGACGATGAAATTTTGATAAAGGTTTCTGTTTGTGGTGTTTGTCATACAGAAATTGATGAAATCGAAGGCCGGACTTCGCCGCCTGAATTTCCTGTGATTCCCGGGCACCAGGTAGTAGGTTATGTTGAAGAACGCGGCAAGGACATTACTTATTTCCGGGAAGGTGACAGGGTAGGGGTAGCCTGGATTTTTTCAGCCTGCGGACATTGTAAGCAATGTATGAACGGAAACGAAAACCTCTGTGAAGATTTTAAAGCTACAGGACGTGATGTGCATGGTGGATATGCGGAGTATATGACTGTACCCGCAGCGTTTGCATATCATATACCCGATACATTCGTTGATTCAGAGGCAGCTCCATTATTATGTGCAGGAGCTATTGGTTATCGCTCGCTGAGGTTGACTAATCTCAAAAACGGGCACAATTTGGGTCTCACAGGATTTGGAGCCTCAGGGCACCTGGTATTAAAAACAGCAACATTTTTGTACCCGGAGTCAAAAATTTTTGTTTTTGCACGTTCCCCGAAAGAGAGAGAATTTGCTAAAGAGCTTGGCGCCTTTTGGGCTGGGGATACTGAGGATACAGCGCCGGAAAAAATTGATGCAATCATAGATACAACTCCTGTTTGGAAACCAGTAGTGGAAGCGCTGAAAAATCTTGATGCTGCCGGGAGATTGGTCATTAATGCTATCCGTAAAGAGAATTATGATATCGATTATTTACAACACCTTGATTATCCCACCCATTTATGGCTGGAAAAAGAAATAAAGTCAGTGGCTAATGTTGAAAGAAAGGATGTAAGTGAATTTTTAGATTTAGCTGCAAGGATACCCATTAAGCCTGAATATGTTGAATATCCCCTCACCCAAGCTAATGAGGCTCTTATGGAGATAAAGCAGCGAAAAATAAGGGGCGCAAAAGTGCTTCGTATGGATACAAATTAACATATTTGTTTTGTCAAAATTTGCACTATAGTGGAATAGAACGGTGCGACTCCTCCCCGGAGTCAGGTTCTGTTCGTTGTTTCGAGAGTTATAAATGTTCAAACCCGCCAGGTTTGGGAGGTTGTTTATATTTTCCGGCATAACAATTTCCGTTAAGTTATGTCCTTTTATTTGAATATGTAGGTTCGTACAGTT
>JBKGZD010000063.1:0-13635 GCA_046545795.1 Bacteroidales bacterium
GGGCAAATATCAATGCCGAGAAGAATGTAATTGGCATTTTTGTAGATAGTCCACCCAACTTGTCTAATGTCCTTTCTCCGGTTTGGTTTTGAACACTTCCTGCTGATAGGAAAAGTCCGCTTTTATATAAAGCATGGTTGACCATGTGGAATAATCCGGCCGCAATACCCAAAGGTGTTGCCAATGCTATTCCAACAACCATGTATCCTACCTGTGAGACAGCGTGGAACCCCAGCAGTCTTTTATAATTATGCTGAATAAGAGCCATCATCACAGCAAAAATGATTGTCAGAACACCTAAAATGAGTAAAACTAATGTTAACCATTGATTCATCTGAAAAACATCCACACAAATACGTGCCAGGAAGTAGATGCCTAAAAGCTTATCTAATGACGCCGGCAGATAAGCCGTAGAGGTTGAAGGAGCTTCCTGTGCATAATCCGGAACCCAGGTATGAAAAGGAAATGCCCCGGCTTTTGTAAAGCTTCCAATAAGTAGAGTGATAAAGGCTGCAGTTGCCAGTGAGGTATTTGTGGCAATATTGAGTTCACTCATATTCAGGCTACCTGCTATTTGCCATATAATTGCAATACCCAGTATCATTATTCCATCAGAGGAGCCGATTAATATAAGTGTCTTTTTAGCTGCTGCCGAACTTTCTTCATCTTTCCCTTTGATAAGTTTATAAAGTGTGAATCCTAAAATACCCCAGAAGAAAATAAACAACAGCAGATTGTCTGCAAGTATTGCACCCATTGTACACCCAAGGGTAATCAGGAAAAAAGGATAGTAATTAAAAATTTGTTTTTTCGGAGTAACATAAACGAGAGAATAAATAGAAATGAGAAACGCAAATATACTTGCGAACAGCACAATTAATCTGCTGAGGCTGTCAATATTAAGTACAAAATAGTTGCTTGCACCGGATATTATTTCATGGAGAATTGTTCCTGCAGCAATACTGTCAATTAATAATGGCAATTGCAAAGTTTGATTGTCATATTGATAGATTTGATAAGCCAGGTAAAGGATAATTGCTGAAACGATTAAACTGATTGCACCCTTAAGCGGCTTCATCTTTTCCGGGAAAATAAACAGGACAATTCCCGCGATGACAGGTAGAAAAATTATGTAATACAAGACATCCATAATTTAAGATTTAAAATTGTTTTTTAATATCCTCCGTTTTTTGCTTTGACAACTCCACAAGCTGATTTCCATCGTAAATCAATTGTTTTGTTTTGTTATCATAAGCGTAAGCCATCCTTTCCGTGCAGCAATAACATGGGTCTACTGCCGCCAGGGAAATGGTGGCATCAGATATCGTTTGTCCCACACAAGCTTTTTTGAAGGTTGCGATGTTCACATAACTAGGCGCCCTTATTTTGTGTCTTACCGGTGAATTAGTACCATCCGTTTTAACAAAGTGGAACACTTCCCCTCGTGGTGCTTCAGCATGTCCTGTGCCCATTCCTTCCGGTACTTCTTTAACTTTTACCTCTATGTCTCCTTCCGGTTCTTTCTCCAGCCCATCCAGGCATTGCTCTATAATTTTTATAGATTCATAATTTTCTAGCAACCGGACTTTTGCCTTGGCAAAAACGTCACCTTCTTCCGCAGTGATCACATTCCAGTCCACCATATCGTATGCGGCATAAGGGTCATCCCTGCGAACATCAATATCCCATCCTGATGCCCTGGCAGTTGGACCTACAGCAGCATAATCCATTACGTCTTGTTTGGTAAGAATTCCAACTCCTTTCGTGCGGGCATGTATTACCGGGTCATCCATTACAGCTCCGGTCAGAAGGTCATTTTTCTTTTTTAAATCGTTCATTATTTTTCTTGACTGAGCTATTTTATCTTTGTCAATATCCCGCCGTACACCTCCTATTTTAAACATCGCATAGCTGTTTCTATTCCCTGATATTATTTCAAAAAGGTCAAGAATTGGTTCCCTGTATTTCCATGCCCACATCCATACTGTATTGTATCCCAGGAAATGACCTGCCAGACCAACCCAAAGATAATGACTATGCAGTCGCTCCAGTTCACCTATAATAGTCCGTATATATTTCGCGCGGTTGGGGACTTCAATTTCAGCTATTTCTTCCATACAGTTTGCAAAAGCGAAGGGATGGGAAGTTGAGCATATTCCACATATTCTTTCCACAAGGAAAAACACCTGGTCAAAGGACTTGCTTTCACTTAATTTTTCTATTCCCCTGTGGTTATATCCTGTTTCCCACTTTATATCTTTGACCGTTTCTCCTTCGCAATACAGTTTGAAAAGTTCAGGCTCTTCCTGAAGCGGATGATATGGACCTACGGGTATGATTCGTTTGTTTGTCATCTTTACTACGATTTAAAATTTTTTCGGTATGGATAAACACCTTCTGCCCAGTTTCCTTCCGAAATAAGTTTTTCAGGTTCAGGATGTTTTATGAATGTGATACCGAGTATCTCATGCATTTCCCTTTCTATCCAGTTGGCTCCCGAAAGCATATTTGCCAGGGAGTCTATTTCGGGCTTGTCTTGTGGAAGAATAACATGCAGGTTGATTATATTTCCTGCTTTATCATCACTAAAATGGTAGAGAATTTCAAATCCCTTTTTGGTATGATATGCTGAAGCGATTATAAATCTGTATCTTAGGTTTTTAAAGAGATAGCCAGCAATGTTGAGTAATGCTTTTGGATCAATATCCACAAGTATTCTTTTATTCCTGATCACTTCCGTTGTTTTTACCTCATCAGGGAATTTTGATTTTATGTTTTCTATGAAGGTTTGTTTATCCATTGTATGATTAAATTTTTTGTACAAGCTTAGTTATTCCAGACAGAATTGCCTCCGGTTTAGGAGGGCATCCGGGTATATATGCGTCTACCGGTACCAATTTGTCTACAGGACCGGCAAAAGTATTTCCTTCAGCAAATATTCCTCCCGTACAGCCGCAAGCACCAAATGCTACGACAAAAACTGGTTTGGATGCCTGTTCATATACTTCTAACAACCTGTCTTTATCACGCTGATTAATCGAACCACTGACAAGTATGACATCTGCATGCCTTGGACTGCCTATTAGCTGCATTCCGAAGCGCTCAATATCATAGCGGGGTGTTAAAACATCCAGAATTTCAATATCGCAGTTATTGCAGGAGGCACCTGCAAAGTGAAATACCCATAATGATTTTTTTAAGCAAAAACTTTTAAGTCCCATTTATTTAAATTTATAAACCTAAATATGTCAGTATTATAGCAATAATTACCAATGCATTCATTCCAATAAGGAAGAAGCGCATAGCTTGTTTTATTTTCAGTCGTGGATTCGTGTTTCTGATTAATGTCATTAGCAGAACTACTGCCAGTATTTTAAGAATAGCCCACAATATACCTGTTCCCTCGAGGTTAAAGCCGCTCATAAAAAATCCTACTGCCAATGCTGCAAGGATGAAAAGCATAATGTATTTAGTAAATTTCACCAGAGCGTAAGCGGATCCGGAGTATTCAATGAAAGCTCCGGACGCCAGCTCTGTTTCCGCTTCAGCAATGTCAAACGGAACCATTCCTAATTTTGCCTGTATGCAAAAGATGGCCGCGATAAAAAGAAGTATGCCTGAAATGCTGCCAATGAATGCTCCTTGTTCTGCCTGGATTTGCAGAACTTCTGACATTGATATGCTGAAGTCTGATTTTAATATTATTGCAGCAAATATTAACAAGAAGGTTAATTCATAACTTATTAAAAGTTTTATTTCCCTTGAAGCTCCTACCGAAGCGATAGGATTTCCGCTGGCAAGTGCACCTATTATGTAGGTTAATGTTGGGATGGTAAGAAGATAGAATATAACAATAAGATCCCCTTCAAATCCAATTTGAATGTTTAGCATTGGAAGTAAAATAAATACTGCAGCAATTGTAGCGCCAAACAATCCTAAAACCGGCGCTATGAGGAATGTCCCTTTTGAGCCTCTTGCCGGGATAATCGTTTCTTTAACCAGTAAAAGCTTTAAAAAATCATAAAAGGGCTGAAGCAGGGGCGGACCTTTCCTGAATTGTACCCGGGCTGTTATTTTCCTGTCGAACCATGCCAGCAGGCCACCAACTACTCCTGCAAAAAGCAATCCCGGATAGATAAAAAAGTAAAATAATGTTTCACTCATTGTTTTCTTTTTTTAATTTTTCGTAAGGAATATCCTTAATCAAAATTTTATCGTTGAGCTTGTAAATGTTCTCTTCTTCGTTCTCTTCCATGTCTACCATTCTGACCATTCCGCTATGGTTGTATTCCACATATTTTTTGAGTTCTTTCTCATCATTAAGGTCATAATAATTTTCTTCCGTTCGTATATGCTCAAAAAAGTCTGTCATCATGGTTCCGAAAGGACATATTACCACACATGATTTACAAGCAATGCAAAGATTTGTATATCGTATAACTACTCCATCATTGTCTTTCTCAAGGGCTTCGGCAGGGCAAACATTGATACATGGAGCTTCTTCGCAACGGCGACAGGTAAACCGAAATACCGCCAACTCACGAATAGTTTTTAATCCGTTGGTATTTGGAAAATCGCTTAATATTCCGTCCAGTCTCTTTTTATCTCCTTTCCCGGCAACTTCGTGGTCACGGATTTTTGTCAAGTCTATTAATATCTTTTTGCTCATGGCACTATATTTTTATTTCCAAATATCCGGTTGATCTTTGATTTCATCGTAGCTAAATACAGGACCGTCTTTGCATACAAAATATTTACCCATCATACAGTGCCCGCATTTGCCTATGGCACATGACATGTTCTTTTCCATGGACAGGTAAATTTTGTGTTCCGGGTATCCCATTTCCAGCAATTTTTGTACACTAAATTTCATCATAATCGGAGGTCCTACAACCACAGCGGCGGACTTGTCTATATTTACTTCTACCTTATCCAATAACTTAGTCACAACCCCTACTTCCTCTGTCCATCCAGAATCTGCTTGATCTACAGTCCTCATGAGTTCAAACTTTGGATAACTCCGCAGTTCATCAATATATGGTTCGTAGATACATTCCTGGGGGGTTTTGCTTCCATAACAGAAAGTTACTTTTTTTATCCTGTCTTGTTCTGCCTGTAGATTATACAGAAGTGATCGTAATGGGGCAAATCCGCATCCTCCGCCAACAACGAGCACTTCTTTGTCGTATAGCTTTTCAAGCGGATAACCCCTTCCGTATGGACCACGAATTCCTAATGTTTCGCCACCCTTTAGCTGATGGAGTTTGGAAGTTACATAACCTGCCCTCATGACTGTAACATCCAGTCTGTCTTTTACCAAAGGGGAGGAGGAAGGAGTAAAGGGCGCTTCCCCTACGCCATCAATAGCCAATTCTATAAATTGACCTGTATGAAACGTGAAGTTACGTTCTGGTTTCAGAACAAATGTCTTAATGGTTGGAGATTCTTCAATAACTTCAACCACTTCGGCTTTTATCGGTTTATATAAATTACCTTTTTGCATTGATAATGCAAGTTTATTTGTTTTTTAGCTCAAGAAACAATTCATTTTTATTGATATTTCCTATACACGCCTCGATACACCTCCCACATCCTGTACATGCAGTTGATTCAAACCCATCTGGTTTCCATACATACTTGCACATGTACCTGTTATAAAACCTTTTGTGTAAAGGAGCAAGTGGATCTTCTCCCGCTGCAACTTTTTCAAATCCCGGATATTGACAGGCATCAAGGTGTTTAACTTTCTCAAAGTTCCGTCTTTCAAGTAACAGAAAACAGGTGCAAGTAGGACACGATGTAGCACAAGCTCCACATGAAACACAGGTTTCTGAATATTTTTTCCAGATTTCATCCCCTGAATTTTTTATTAAATTACCCGTTGTACCATAATCCGGTAATTGTTCATTTTTCTGATTCAGTTCCTGTTCGATAGCATTTCTTTTGTTAATGATTTCCTGAATTTCATTCTCAGTGGGTTTTTTGAGGTTACTTATTTGTTGTAGCTCATTGATCAAACTTTCACCCTTTTCTGAGTTAGTTTGCAGGTAAACCGTTGCGTTAAAATAGCTAAGCAGGATGTCATGATGTTTCTCAGGATATGGTTTTACGTCATAAGTTGTGCAATGACAATGTTCCTGGTGTGAATGGCAATCCGTTCCGATTAAGATAGAATTATCTCTGTGCTTTTTATAAGCCGGGTCCTCATAGTCACGATTCAGATTCATCTCATCTTGTATGTCTAATGCTGCTAAATCACAAGATGGGATCCCCATTATAATTTTTTTCTTTTCCGGATTATAAATTTTCACAACATTCTCCTGAATTGGTGAAAAAAAAGTTTTCAGGGGAGTGGAGGGTTTTGGAATATTATATACAATTTCTGAAATCAGCTCATCTTCGATGAGTTCATAATCTTGATTGTCACCAAACTTCACCGGGGCGTAGATGTCATAATTGTTTGTTAAGTTTGTTAGGGTTTTATCCCAGTCCTGTTTGGTTATTGTGTAATAATTGTTCATAATTATTGTTATGATTTTCACAAAATAAAGGTAGGAAAGAAGTAAATTTGTGTCAATGGTTTTATATAAAATATATTGTGAAAATGTGTAATTTGTATTTAGAATAATTAAAAATAACTCTCATAGTTCTCTGGTAATAAAGGTTTGCGTTTTTATTAAAAATGTTATATATTTCACAAAAATAAAATATTGAGAAAAAAATCACAAAAATGACTTCTTATAATCAGACAAAACGTCTTTTGCAATATCGTATGGGAATATTACGACTGAAGAAAATGGGACTGGAGAAGGTTTTTTCTTATACTCTTGGTAAGGAGACTGGTGTTTCGGCGGAATTGGTGAGAAAAGATTTTTCACAATTTGGCATTAAAGGAAACCGAAGGGGAGGATACGATATTGATGAGCTACTGGCAGCAATGGAGCGTATTTTCGGTAAAGACAGGGTACAAAATGTGATAGTAGTGGGTATGGGAAATTTAGGTAGCGCTATTTCAAAATATAAAAGCTTTTCTGAAGGGAAAGTTAATATTGTAGCTGGTTTTGATATTGATCCCTCCAAGCGAAAAAGAAAATATCCTATTCCTGTATATTCTACAGATCACATTTCTGATGTTATAGAAGCATTTAATGTATCTGTTGCTATAATGTCGGTTCCGGAGATTGCAGCCCAGGAAGCTGCTAATATGCTTGTGCAAAATGGTATTAAAGGGATACTCAACCTTGCTCCCGTATTATTAAAAGTACCTGAAGATGTTTTAGTCAATAACGTAAACTTGATGGTTGAGCTTGAAAGGTTGATGTATCACTCAGGGGTATTGAAATAAAGAGTGTTTTTTCATTTCTTGTGAATATCTATTAAATTAGACAGAAAAAAGTTGAAGCATATTAATTCGTTTTACGAAATACATATTAAAGGATTGGTACAGGGGGTAGGTTTTCGCCCATTTATTTATCGTTGCGCCATGCAGGAAAACTTGACAGGGTGGGTTGAGAACCGGAACCATGGTGTGGTCATTAAATTGAATGCCCGGTATCCAAAGGTTGAGAAATTTGTGAAAATTATAAAAGAACATGCACCAATAGCCTCATCTATCAAAGACATACAAATAGTTCCTTCTCAGAAAGAAAAATTAGAAGGTTTTAAAATTCTCAATAGCAAAAACAAATCTGAAGCTATTACAGAAATTAGCCCGGATATTGCAGTATGCTTTGATTGTCTTGAGGATATAAAAATGCAGCCCCGCCGGATAAACTATCCTTTTACAAACTGTACCAATTGTGGCCCAAGGTTTTCTATAATTAAGGATATACCATATGACAGGGAAAATACTACCATGAAACCTTTTGAAATGTGCGAAGATTGCAGAAGTGAGTATGAAGAAATTACTGATCGAAGGTTTCATGCACAACCTGTTTCTTGTAATTTTTGTGGCCCGCAATACGAGCTTTATCAGCACGGAAGGATAATTAAGGATATCTATAAAATTGTACAGGAAGTTAAAAAAATATTGTACCGTGGAAAAATTATAGCAGTGAAAGGAGTTGGAGGATATCACCTGATGTGCGATGCAACAAATTTTAATGCTGTAAAGAAGCTAAGAAGCCTTAAAGATCGGGATAATAAGCCTTTTGCTGTAATGTTTTCGAACTTTGAAGTTTTAAAGGATTATGCTTATGTAAATAAGGCAGAAAGGGAAATCCTGCTTTCCTGGCGAAGGCCTGTTGTCCTTCTCCGGGAGAAAAGACAACTGAATTCAGCAATAAATGATGGCTTGAGAAGTATTGGAGCTATGCTCCCTTACATGCCGTTGCATTTTATTATGTTTGAAGAAATCGATTTACCGGCAATTGTTCTGACAAGCGCTAATCATTCTGAGCAGCCAATTATAAAGGACGATAAGGTTGCTTTGGATAAATTGAGCTCAATTGCTTCTGCCTTTCTCATCTATGATAGAGAAATTTTTAACCGCTCAGATGATTCTGTTGTGCAATTTACGGGAAAGCAATTGCAGCTTATAAGGCGTTCACGTGGATATGTTCCGTCACCCATAGATTTAAGCTTTGATGCAACGGGAGTTCTTGCAACTGGAGCTGAATTAAAAAATACATTTGCAATAGGGAAAGGTCGGCAAGTTATATTAAGCCAGCATATCGGAGATTTAAAAAATTTTGAAACTTATGATTTTTACACGGATACCATAGATCAATTTCTGAAATTATTCAGGGTGAATCCCGATTTTATTGTGAGCGATATGCATCCGGATTATCTTTCAACCAAATATGCCCGAAATTATAAAAGTAAAAACATTACTAAAAAGCAAAACTTTAAGGCAACACGACCAAAATGGATCCAGGTACAGCATCACCATGCACATATTGCTTCATGCATGGCGGAATATAATTTAGATGAAAAAGTTATCGGGATAGCGCTGGATGGAACCGGATATGGAGATGATGGGAAAATCTGGGGAGGTGAGTTTTTTGTATGTAATTATTTAGATTACCAGAGGTTTGCCCATTTGGAATACACGCCCATGCCCGGCGGGGATAAAGCAGTACACTCACCCTGGCGTATGGCATTGGCATATTTGTACAAAGCATTTGGTGACGACCTGGATTATACTGAGCTGGAATTTCTTAAAGAAAAATCACCAGAGGACATAAAGCTAATACTCTCAATGATAAGGAAAGAATTAAATTCTCCTTTAACTTCAAGTACAGGCCGGCTGTTTGATGCTGTCTCCGCAATGCTTAATCTTTGCACTGACAACTGTTACGAAGCAGAAGCCCCAATGAAACTTGAAGCTATTATATCGGATAATATAGAGGATAATTATTCTTTCACCTTTGAAAAAAACATCCTGTCTTTTAGTGTAACCATACGTGAAATTCTAGAGGATTTGAAAGATGGGACGGACAAAAGCGTTATATCAGCCAAATTTCATAATACAATTGCCATGGCAGCCATGAAAGTATCTCAAAAGATAAGAGAATCAACAGGTTTGAATAAGGTTGTTTTATCAGGGGGGTCTTTTCAGAACAGGTATTTAACGGATTTTTTGAAAGATCTTTTGGAGCATAATAAATTCGAAGTATGTACCAATCACTTGGTTCCCCCTAATGATGGTGGCATCTCGCTGGGACAAATCGCAATAGGAACTAAAAAACTAAAAGAATAGCTTTATGTGTATTAGTATACCTGCAAAAATAATCAGTATTCATAACGATACAGCAAAAGTATCAATGGAAGGAAATGAATATTCTGTTGGAATTCAAATGCTTGACGATGTTAAAGAGGGAGACTATGTTCTGGTTCATACTGGTTTTGCAATACAAAAGATAAGTGAAGAAGACGCCAGGGAGACCCTTAAAATCATTGAAGAGATGAAAAATTTATGAAACATTCATAGGATTGGATTTCTCTAATCGATGGGGGTAAGTTCCATAAGACTTTAAAAAAAATATAAAATAAACTTATGAAATATATTGATGAATACCGAAAAAGAGAACTGGTTGAGTATTTGATTGAAAAAATTCATAAGAAGACAACCGGTGAGTATACTTTGATGGAAGTCTGCGGAAGCCATACAATGGCTATACACAGGTTTGGACTACCATCGCTGTTACCATCCGGTATTCATCTGGTTTCAGGTCCGGGATGCCCTGTATGCGTTACAGGAAAGCGGTTTATAGATCAAGCTGTTGCTTACTCGAATGAGGAAAATTTTATTGTTACTACGTATGGTGATTTAATGCGTGTGCCGGGTTCTGTCTCATCTCTTGAAAAAGCCAAAGCTGCAGGCGGAGATATCAGGATTATCTATTCTCCGTTAGATGCATTGAATATAGCAAAATCAAACCCGGACAAAACAGTTGTTTTTCCAGCCATTGGATTTGAGACAACTGCCCCTGGAACAGCAGTAGTAGTTGATAATGCAGAACGAACGAAGATTGATAACTTTTTAGTACTTTCCGGTCACAAGGTTATGCCACCGGCAATGGATGCTTTAGTAGTGGAGGGTGTGAAAATCGATGGATATATTTGTCCGGGCCATGTAAGTACAATTACAGGTTCAGTAATTTATAAGCATATACCGGAAAAGTATGGTATTCCCTGTGTAATTTCCGGATTCGAACCTGTTGATATTTTATATTCCATACTAATGATCATTAATCAAATTGAGAATAATGACCCAAGGGTTGAAATTCAATACAAAAGAGCAGTTAAACCCGGAGGTAACCCTAAAGCCCTTGAATTTATGGACAGAATTTTTTATAATGATGATGATTACTGGCGTGGTTTAGGTACGATTGAGAACAGTGGGTTGAATCTGCGGGATAAATATAATGCTTATGATGCGGAATACGTAGTGCCAATTGAGGTTAGTGCAAAAGAAGAAGACCAGGACTGTATCTGTGGTGAAATTTTGAAAGGATTGAAAGACCCGCTGGATTGTAAATTGTTTGCAAGCAAATGTAATCCCATGAATCCGGTTGGAGCCTGTATGGTCTCATCAGAAGGAGCTTGCCAGGCGTTTTATAAGTATAATCGTCATGAGAAAATATGAGAATTATTCACTATTTTTATAATTGGTTATTGACTTTTTGAACATAAAGAAATTTTAATATATATGAGCTCAACGATTACTTTGGATCACGGTAGTGGAGGCAGATTATCGCATGAACTTATTGAAAATCTGTTTGGAAAGTACTTTTCAAACCCCATTTTAAACACAAAGAGTGATTCGGCTATTGTTGATCTTAGTGATGGCCTTTCAGCATTTACAACAGATTCGTATGTTGTGGATCCCATATTTTTTCCAGGCGGGAATATTGGGAAACTGGCTATTTGCGGGACAATAAATGATCTCTCAGTTTCCGGCGCTATCCCATTATATATAAGTGCCGGGTTTATTATTGAAGAGGGGTTTGATTTGAAAAGTTTGGAGTTAATTGTTGGTTCTATGGCAAAAGAAGCAAAAAAGGCTGGGGTAAAAATTGTTACCGGAGATACAAAAGTTGTAAACAGGGGAAAAGCAGATAAAATTTATATTAATACTGCCGGAGTGGGGAAATTAGAACCCATAAGAAAAAAAATAGGATGTGGCTCGCTTATTAAACCAGGTGATAAAATTATTCTTAATGGCGACCTGGGAAGACACGAAATTGCGATAATGACTGCCAGGGAAAAGTTAGGAATAGAAACTGCTGTTGAATCGGATTGTGAATCCCTTAATACTTTAACTGAAGATATCCTGAGTACATACAATGGGGTTCACTTTATGCGTGATCTAACGAGAGGTGGCCTCGCGGGTATCTTAAATGAGGTAGCCGGAATGGGAGAATTTGGTGTAAAATTGTATGAAGACCAGATACCGGCAGATGACAGGGTTCGGTCCATTTGTGAACTTTTGGGACTTGATCCGCTTTATATGGTAAATGAAGGGAGAATGATTTTTATTGTGGAAGATTCGAAGGTGTTGAATGTGCTTGAAACCATGAAAAAACATCCCTTAAGTAGGAAATGTGCTGTTATTGGCGAGGTTACTGGTTCAAATAATGGTATGGTTTTAATGGAAACTGGAATCGGAGGCAGCAGAATTATTGATATGCCTTCCGGGCAACAATTACCAAGAATTTGCTAATTCTAATGTTATGCATGAAGTTGCTATTGTAGAGGATATGTTTAGAATTATTTATGATATTGCTGAAAAGGAAAAGCTCAGCAGAATCGAAAAGGTATCTTTTTCTGTAGGTAAAATGATGCAGATTGTGCCGGATTTGTTTCGTTTTGCTTTTGATTCTGCCAAGGAAGACACCATTGCAGATAAAGCAGAACTGGAGATTGAATTTCTGGAGGTGATAATGCGCTGCAGAGATTGCAACTATGATTTTGAAATTGAGAATAATGTATTTAGATGTCCTGTATGTGGAAATTCTAACCTTGATCTCATTCAGGGGAAAGAAATGTATATAAAAAGTATAGAAGGAGAATAATTATGGAAATTAAAGTTATGAAGCGTGTCCTGGACAAAAACCAGGATAAAGCTGAAAGTATTCGTAAGTTGCTAAGCAACAATTCAGTTAAAATGTATAATTTTATTAGTTCGCCTGGTGCAGGTAAAACTGCACTGTTAGAGAAGACCTGTGAAGCATTGGGGGATAAGATTAAGATTGGAATTATTGAAGGAGATGTATCTACTGATCGTGATGCACAGAGGCTTAAGAAATATGATATTCCTATTGTTCTGATAAATACCGATGGTGGATGTCATTTGGATTCCAACAGTGTAGAAAAAGCCATAGGGGAACTGAACCTTGAAGAACTGGATGTTATTTTTATTGAAAATGTCGGAAACCTGGTTTGCCCGACAAATTTTGATTTAGGTGAGCATTCAAAAATTGCTGTTGTGAGTACAAGCGAAGGCGATGATAAGCCAATCAAATATCCCATGCTGTTTAGGGACGCTAAAGCTGTATTGCTGAATAAAATGGATTTACTTCAGTATACAAATTTCAGTTATAAGGCTTTTACCAAGGATTTAAGAGATGTAAATACGAAAGTGCCATTGTTTGAAACATCATGTACTTCAGGAGAAGGCTTAGAAGAGTGGTATGAATGGATTACCAGGGAAGTCAAAGGGGAGGAATAGCAAAGGCAAATTCAGAAGTAGAGGTAAAAATTAGTTTTAGCATCTGTTTTTTCATGAATCAACAGTAGTAGGCAGCCAGAACATGCGGCATATAGAGGATAAATTGTTAATTTTAAGGAAGTTGTATTTGACTAATCAAACAATTTTTTAGTTGTTAATTTAATTATCAATAATATTCTAACCTCGTTTGGGGATAATTTTGATATTTTTTGGTGTTACAATTCATTACACATGCTTACAATATCCTGATAATCAAAACCTTGATTACTGCTGAAAACGCCGAATGACAACCGAATGACCACCGAATGACCACCGAATGACTACTGAATGACTACTGAATGCCCACCGAATGACTATTGCTATAGATTAAAGTCTAATTCCCATCACAAGTATATCGTCCAACTGGTCACATGATCCCATCCAGTTTTTGAGTGATTTTTGCAGTATTTTCTTTTGAATTT
>JBKGZD010000064.1:0-13404 GCA_046545795.1 Bacteroidales bacterium
AATGAAGAGCGCATTGATGCACTCTTTGAAACAGCAACTGAATCAGATTTTAATTTACTTGCTGAAACAACAATGAATAAACCTAATTTTCAAACTATGGCTATGAACGAAAAAGACCCAATGGTAGCCATTTTACTGGACTTTTTCCTTGGAGGATTAGGAGTACACCGTTTCTACCTGGGAACTAAACCTATGACAGGTATAGGATATATACTCACCTGTGGAGGTATCTTTGGAGTTGTTCCTCTGATTGACCTTATTATGCTGGCCATAGATTATGAGGACATATCCAAGTATGTTGACAACCCCAAATTCTTTATGTGGGCATAATATAAAAAACAGAAAGACCAATACGGTATGAGAAATTATCGGTTGGTCTTTCTTTATTTCTTAAAATAACCTTAAAAATTAGAGTTTAACAATTACATACAGTCTAATCTTAAATTACAAGAATGCCAACCTTTTATTTTGAGAAATACTTCCCTGCAAAAACTATATTTGTTTTCTTAGCCTTTATTCTCTTAGCAACAAACTACCCGGCAAATGCCCAGGGACAAAAAATTAGCGTAAAGAAGAAAAGCCAGATTTTAAAAGACGGGCAAAAACAAACAATCCATTCCAAATGCTATTATTCACAAACAGAGGGAACCGTCGTAAACCACTATATTGAACCGGAAGAATTTATTAAAATCACCAATAGAAAAGGAGAATTGAAAATCTATTTCCCGGAAGAAAATAAAGTTTCAATAACACAGGATTTCTATTTCTCCTCAGAAAATGAACTGCTTTATTATTTTGTAAACAATTATACAGAAGATTTGGGATTGAGAAAGGAAGGTTTCAAAATGACAGATTCAGAGCATGATGGACAATACCTGGTGACTGTCTGGAAACCTGAAGAAGATATGAAAGTTATTGAAAAAGTGGAAATTGTTTTTGAGAATACCATTCCGGTTTATTCAGCTTATTACAACAAAAACAATAAAATCATCAGAAAAATATACTATAGTGACTACTATAAAGGAACAAACTTTGTATTGCCCAAAAAAATAACAGAAATTACCTATACTTCTCCAAAAGATTCGACCATTAAAAGAACTATATTTTCAGATATAAAGAAAAATCATGAAGTAGATCCTTATTATTTAAATTTCAAAATCCCTGAGGATGCAAAAAGTGTTGATTAACAATGGATAATGATTGTTTTTTTCTTTAGTTGTCCGAATAACCTTTGAACAATGAAAAATAATCATATAAAAAATGCAGCTATTTTTTTGAAACGTCTATATGACCATTAAAAAATAAACTTATGAAATTCACGCTTGTCCTTTTCAGCCTTTTTATGGCCTCTGCCGCCTGGGCTCAGGATATAAACTCAAAAAATGACATAGATTTTTTCCTTCAGGCTAACAAGAAAGAAAAATCATCACAAAAAAGGGAATATATTTTTGACGAAAGCAGCAGCATTTTGATAAAATACAACCCTGCTGCCATGTTATTAGGAGGAGCTTTATATGTTTATCAGAATTCTATCTCGTACCAATTCTCTGCTACATGTATATATCACCCATCTTGTTCGGAATACAGTAAACAAGCAATTGCAGAATACGGGGTTTTCAAGGGGGTATTTCTTTCAGCAGATCGAATAACAAGGTGCAACAAAGTTGCGGCCCTGGACATACATCCTTTAACTGTTAATGAAAAAACCGGTAAATCTAAAGATCCTGTTAAATTATATCAAAATAATGAGACAAAATGAATGTAAAACTCCCCATTTTCCTGCTCGTCCTCGTCTTTCCCATAACAACATATTCACAGAAAAAACCCGAGCCTGAATTTTTAAAATATCTCAGCGATAAAGAATTCTATGAGGAGGTTCTTTTTATTATTGAAAATTCCTCTATGCAAATTGAAAACCAGGGGCTTCAGGACAGCCTGAATTATCTCAGGGGATGGAGCTATTATGCTTTAAAACAACTGAATAATTCCACGAAATATCTTAAAAAAGTAAGTCCGGAAAGTCCTTTTTACCCGAAATCTGAATTTTTTGCTTCCTACAACCAAATGCATCTCGGAAATTATCAAAGGTCTAAAGAAATTCTTGAGACCATAGAAACAAAAAGAAACAACCAAAATGCATTAATCAACTTTGAATTGGCAGGGAACGCCCTTCTCAGAAGAGAATACAACGAATTCAATCAGCACATAAAACAAACTAACAAAGATTACTACGCAATTGCAAAAGAAGTGAAGAAGTTAGAAGAATTTGCTTCTACACTGGAAAACCATCGCAGCAAATCTCCTATACTTGCGACTTTCATGTCTGGTATAATTCCCGGAAGTGGTAAAATTTATGCCGGGAAAACAGGGGAAGGAATCTCCTCTTTAATTACAGCAGGAGGAATGGGCTTCGTAACCTGGGAAAACTATAGAAAAGCCGGGCCAACCCATATAAAAACCCTCTTTTTCGGAGCAGTTTTCGCTGTCTTTTATATCGGAAATATTTATGGAACATATTTTACAGTTAAACTAGCAGAAAATGAATTTCAAAATGAATACGATAACAAAATACTTTTTAATCTTCATATTCCTCTCCGTAGCGTTTTCAATTAAATCAGAAGCACAAAAAGAAGATTCACACCTTGATATAGCAGATGAATATTTTTCCACCAAAAAATATTTAAAAGCCTCCATTGAATATGAACGGGTTTTATACAATAATAACAACGACCCTAATCTCTCCAATACCGCGCATTATAAAAAAGCACTATGCTACAGGTTTTTGAAAAGAAATGAAGATGCTCTTTCCGAACTAGAAAGGATTAGTTTATTTCATGCAGATGATACCTTTAAAAACAAAATACATTACGAAAAATCCTTTAACCTGCTTTTACAAAACAAACCACAAGAAGCACTTCTGCAGATTAATAAAATCAACCTGAATTCTTTATCATCAAATTCAAAAAAAAATATAATCCCCTTAAAAATTCTTGTTTTGAATAAATCCCGGGAATGGGATAAGGCTGAAAAAACATTTTCAGGTTGGATAAACTCTTTAAACTTAACACAAGAAGAAAAAAAACAATGGATAGATACTTTAAAAACGATTTATACTGAAAAGAATCTCCCAAAAGATTATTCAGCAGAAAAAGCACATAACCTGTCCAGGTTTATTCCCGGAGCAGGACAGATATATACAGGACATATATGGGAAGGCGCAGGAAGTTTTATATTTAATGCGGCAGCAATAGGAGCCGGGATACACCAGGTATGGAATGGATTCTACTTTACAGGCTATATAGGAGGTTTTGGAATCTTCTACAAATCATATTTCGGGGGCATGGAAAGGGCTTCTAACCTGGCAAAAAAGAAAAAAGACATTGAGATGACAGAATTTAACAATGACTGTGCGAAAATTATTTCCCAAATCTTAGGTGGGAATAATTCCTTTGAGTAGAAAAAGTTATCAACAGACGCAACCCTGAAACACCGATAAATTCAAACTCACCCCAACGCCTTGCTATTTAAGCTCTACGTAAAAATAAAATGATGTGCGAATAGAGGTTTTATGATTAATTTTTATTATATTCGTACATTATTAACAACCAATTAACAGTCAGCTTATGCCCTACAGAAGACTACCAAACACAGACAAATCAAGACTCAGAGCAATGAAAAATGCTCATACTAAAGGCAAAGAATTGCCTCCTTTTAAACTTGCTTTTACCCAGGAGTCCCTGCAGCGACTATCATCTTTTTTACCTAAGTATGAGAAGGCAATCAGGGAATATCACGACACTTACAAAATTCAAACAAAGAACCATAAAGAATATAGCAACAAAGTAAAGAAGGTTAAGTTATACATCTCTCATTTCATAAAGGTTTTGAACATGTCTGTAATACGTGGTGAAATGCCGCCAAACAGCAAAAAATACTATGGACTGGACGAAAACAGCCGCAAAATACCTTCCCTCAACTCCGAGCAAGACCTTTTAGAATGGGGACAAAAATTAATTGATGGAGAAAATCAGCGTAAAATTAAGGGACTACCACCTGTAACCAACCCAACCATAGCAGTGGTTAAGGTACACTATGATAAGTTTGTAGATGCTTATAGATTTCAAAAACAACTACAGGAAAATCACGCCAGGTCGGCGGAAACAATACAGGAGTTCAGGAAAGAGGCCGATGATATTATTTTAAACATATGGAATGAAGTAGAAAAAACATTCGAAAAAGAACCAGAAGATATTAAACGTGAAAAAGCCAGTGAATACGGTGTTGTTTACGTTTACAGGAAAAATGAACTCGGCCGGATTAATCTTTTCGGACGAAATGATCAATCATTTATTTTTTAATACCACTTCTGCATAATATATCATATAACACAGAGCGGCAATTGTTATAATGCTAAACAGAATTACTGCCGGTTGCATTTCAAAGCTGCTAATATCCTCAGTATATTTGTCGGACTGTTGCTGAACAAAATAATAATAAATAACGGCTGTTGCGTTATTTACAAAATGCCCCAGCACGGGGAGCCACATAGAACCACTCCAAACAAGAAAATACCCAAACAATAAACCCAGGAAAAACCGTGGCAACAGCCCATAAAATTGTATGTGCATAGCGCTGAAAATAAAAGCGCTGATAATTACAGCAATATGGACGTTGCGCAGCCACTTATGGAATATTTTCTGCACAATCCCCCTGAAAACAAACTCTTCGCCTATAGCCGGCAAAACAGCTATCATCAATAAATTCAGTAACAAATCAGAAGGAGTATCGGCTACTAAAAATTTTTCAGTTAACCCCTGGACAGTTTCTTCCCTTTGCATCAGCCAGTTTTCAAGACCTTCAAAAATAGCGGGGAATTCAATGTTTTGGTTAAGCTGCCCCAGGTATCCTATAAATGGAATCCCAGCAATTAACAACACTGGAACAAGCAATAAAGAATTGGATGAAGGTTGAGTTTTCACTTTTAAATATTCCAAAGAGGAAGTGCTATATAACCAACTGAAAATAAAGGGTGGGATAACAAAAAGACCTATAGTCTGAAAAGTTTGCAAAAATTTAAAGAGTTGAATATTATCATATACATTGCCGCTTTCCAGGTTATTCAACAAAGAAGATAAAGAAAGATCAAAAACAGGAATTGCCAGTATCAGACTTAGTAAAGAACAAATAATGACACAAAACAACATAATAAAAACCAGTGTAATGAGTTGTGTAAAAGGATGATGTGATAAAGGATACTTCATATCTTAATCTTTTGATAATAAACTGTCTTTTATAAAAAGTGTTATTTTTGCACACTCATATTACATCTGAAAAAAATCCAGGTAAAAATAAAGAAAAGTTGTATTGAAAAAAACAGGTTTCATAGAATTAGCAGATAAGCCATTATTCCTCGCACCGATGGAAGATATAACCGATTATTCTTTCCGGCATATGTGCAAGCAGTATGGTGCAGATGTGATGGTTTCAGAGTTTATTGCCTCAGAAGGATTAATTCGTGACTGTGAGAAGAGTTTCAAAAAAATGAAAATTGATGAACAGGAAAGGCCTTTTGGAATTCAACTATACGGACATCGGACTGAAGCAATGGTAGAAGCAGCAAAAAGAGCAGAGGAAGTCAAACCGGATTTTATCGACCTGAATTTCGGATGCCCGGCGAAAAAAATAGCACACAGAGGCGCAGGAGCCGGATTGTTACAAAATATACCTTTAATGGTGGAAATGGCAGAAGCCGTTGTGAAAACAACTAAACTGCCAGTAACTGCTAAAACACGTATTGGCTGGGACCATAATAACATTAACATTCTGGAAATTGCAAAAAAATTACAAGATGTAGGTATACAACTCATAACTATTCACGGCAGAACAAAAGCCCAGATGTACAAAGGGAAAGCAGACTGGGAAACCATCGCCGGCGTAAAACATCACCCGGAAATACATATACCCGTTGTAGGCAATGGAGATATACAGTCTCCTGAAGATGCAAAAAAAGCTTTCGACCATTATAAGGTTGACGGAGTAATGATAGGGAGAGCAACGGTAGGGAAACCCTGGTTGTTCAAACAAATAAAACATTACCTGAATCACGGAGAAATTATTGATGAACCTCCAATTTTTGAAAAAGTGGAAATTGCCAAAAAACATCTCAGGAAATCCATTGAATGGAAAGGTTATCCACGGGGAATATATGAAATGAGAAGGCACCTGTCTAACTATTTTAAAGGCCTTCCGAATTTCAAAGAAATAAGAATAACCCTTGTAACCTCACTAGACGAACAAGAGCTCTCAGACACACTAGATTATATTGCGGAAAAGTATAATGATTATGACAGTTCACTCCTGACAGGGAATAATTTTTTTCATTATTAGAGGAGAAAAAACATCAAAAAGTATAACAAGCTTTCTATCCTGCCATGCGGCTTTGGAAAATAAAAAAATGCTCTTTTGCAAAATTAAGTATTTCCTTTGCATTCTCATGTGGGTTATCTTCATCCAGGGAAACAGCAATTATTTTTGAAGGGTCCCGTTTACTTAATCCATGCTTGTATGCCTTGTCATAATAAGAGAGTAAAATATTTACAGCTGTTTCATAGTCATTGTTTTCCAACGCATCTATAGCCTCCCGGGCATTCTGGTCTCCTAAACGTTTCTTAACTTTACGAATTGCTTCAATGATTTGTGAATTATCATAAGATGCATAATCCCTAACAAGTCTTTTAATGCGTTCATTTTTAGGCAATAGAATTTTCAATAGCTGGCTTTGCCGCATTTGAGCATACAATTCGTCAGGGAGGGCATTCCGGCCAATTTGCCTGCTTTCATCTTCAACCCAAATCGGTTTTTGACGGTCAAATTTCAATAACTTTTCAAATAGCAAATTTTCAAAATGCTCATTTTTATACTGAGGAGGTTGGCCTATAGCCCCGAAAGCCGATCCCTTATGAAATGCCAGTTTTTCTATATTTAAAACCTGCTCACCTGATTTTTCCATCTCGTGCAGAATATCCGTTTTTCCACTTCCCGTCATCCCTCCAAGAACAATAAGTGGCAGGGGTTTTTGTAGTTTTCCTCTCCCATATCTTCTATAAGCCCTGTATCCTCCTTCTAACACAAAACATTCTATCCCTGAACGACTGAAAAGCCATGCCATATTCTCGCTTCGCATTCCTCCACGCCAACAATGAACAACCAGTCCTTTCTCCTTTCCGGCTATTTGTTCTCCTTGTTTGGAAAAAGAAACCAACTTTGGGCTAACAATCCTATAACCAAGCTTAATAGCTTTTTCTTTTCCATTCTGCTTATAAACAGTTCCAACCTCTGCCCTTTCTTCATCGTTGAACAGAGGGATATTATATGCCCCTGGAATATGTCCCTTGTTAAATTCCGAAGGGCTTCTGACATCTATTACGGGAAATTGCTTTCTGTAATGAAAAAAATCTTCTATGGTAATTTTCTTTACCATTATGTAAAAGTATTAATGTAAAGAGGATTTTTGATTCATAAAAAATTATCCGGCATTGGAAAATACTTTAGGTTTCGCAACCGATTTGATTGTTTTGATAATTCCCTGAACATCATAACCACACTCCTGGTAAAGTTCAAGTTGACTACCATGCTCAATGAACCGGTCAGGAATCCCCATTCGTTTCACCTGTACCTGGTATCCGTTTTCATTAAGAAATTCCAAAACAGCGCTTCCAAAACCACCAACAACTGTTCCATCTTCAATAGTAATGATTTTTTTGAATTTCTTACCAATTTCATGAAGCAACTTTTTATCAAGAGGTTTCACAAAACGCATATCGTAATGAGCAATACTATAACTTTTTTCCTCCAGTTTTGTAATTGCTTCAGTGGCAAAATTTCCAACATGCCCTATGGTTAATATTGCTGTATCATCTCCATCCTTCAACTTCCTTCCCGTACCCACTTTTATTTCCTCCATTGGTTTCCGCCAATCGATATTCACGCCATTTCCTCTTGGATAACGGATAGTAAAAGGTCCTTTGTCTGGAAGTTGGGCAGTATACATTAGATTTCTCAATTCCATCTCATCCATAGGAGCTGCAACAGTCATATTCGGAACTGTCCTCATATAAGCCAAATCAAGGGCTCCATGATGCGTAGCTCCATCATCACCTACGAGTCCGCCACGGTCAAGGCAAAATACTACATTCAGATTTTGAAGTGCAACATCATGCACAACCTGATCGTAAGCACGCTGCAAAAATGTTGAATATATATTGCAAAAAGGCACCATACCATCAATAGCCATTGCGGCAGAAAATGTTACAGCATGAGCCTCTGCTATTCCAACATCAAAAGCCCTGTCCGGCATTTTTTCCATCATAAGGTTCATGGAAGAGCCTGTCGGCATAGCTGGGGTTATACCAACAATTTTTGTATTTTTTTCTGCTAATTCTATTATTGTGAGACCAAAAACATCCTGGAATTTTGGAGGTTGTTCACCCTTCTTTTTAACCTGGAAAAGTTTCCCGGTTAACTTATCAAATTTCCCGGGCGACCTATGCCATTCGGTCTGGTTGATTTCTGCCTGTTTAAAACCCTTTCCTTTCTTGGTTACACAGTGAAGAAGCTTTGGTCCCTTAATTTCTTTAAGATCTGATAAAACCTTTGATAAATAAACAACATCATGGCCATCTACGGGTCCAAAATATCTGAAATTTAATGCTTCAAAAAAGTTAGATTGTTTAAGTACTGCACTTTTTATAGCATGTTCAAGCTGCTGAGCCATTTTTTGATAGTTAGGCCCCAACTTGTTGAGTTTTCCCAGTATATTCCAGACTTCATTTTTAAATTTATTATATGTTTTAGAAGTTGTAATATCCAGCAGGTATTCCTTTAATGCCCCTACATTCGGGTCAATAGCCATGTTATTGTCATTCAGAATCACCAGTAGATCAGAATTTTCTGTACCCGCATTATTCAAGCCTTCGAAGGCTAAACCACCTGTCATAGCCCCGTCACCTATAACTGCAACTACTTTCCGGTTTAAATCCCCCTGAAGTTCTGCAGCTTTAGAAAGACCCAGCGCAGCGGAAATCGATGTTGAAGCATGGCCAACTCCAAAAGCATCATATTCACTCTCGAATGGATTTGGAAAGCCACTGATACCTTTATATTTTCTGTTGGTATAAAACACGTCTTTCCTGCCGGTTAATATCTTATGTCCATAAGCCTGGTGGCCTACATCCCAAATAATCTTATCTTCCGGGGCATTAAAAACATGATGCAAAGCAACGGTCAGTTCTACAACACCAAGACTGGCGCCAAGGTGCCCAGGATTTTCGGCAATTTGTTCAATAATGAATCGGCGTAATTCTTTGCTTAACTCCAACAATTCAAGTTCTCCAAAACCCTTCAAATCCTTCGGATATGTTACCCGGCTTAAATATTTATATGACTCTGACATATACTATTTTGATTATTAAATTTATGTCAAAATTAAGAATTATTTTAATTAGATAAAAAACCCTGATAGATTAACTTATTTTTTATCTTTGTTATTTCGTCAGGGCAACCAATAAAAATTAAAAGTGCCCATTACATTAAAAAGAACAATTGACAACCAATATATGTTTTCACAAAAAAAATTAAATTTTACAGGTATGAGCCGTTTACTGCAATATTCCGTTGCAATTTTACTGATTCTTGGGGCATGTGTGCCAAAGCAGGAATTTCAAAAGGTTGCAAAACAAAAAGAAGAATGTGAAGAGCAACTGGAAAGCCTAAAAAGCAAAACCCGTAGCCAGGAAGTTAAAAATAAAGAACAAAAATCAAGAATAGAAGTCCTGGAAAATAAAATTGAAAATCTTGAGCAAGACAGTATAAGCAGGGCAAAAAGAATTCGCTCCTATAAAAAGGAAAATGAAAAACTCCGGACAAAATATGAAGATTTAAAGGAAACGCAGGAAAAACTATTAAAAGGAACAACAAAAGAAACCCGCGAATTGCTGGGAGAAATACAAAACAGCCAGGAAGAACTGCAGGCTAAAGAAGACAAGCTTAAAGAACTGGAAGAAAACTTAAACAAAGAACGCCAAAATCTTTCTAAACTAAAGAAAAACCTGGAAGATAAACAGGAACGGCTGGTTGAACTGGAACGTATATTAAATGAAAAAGATTCGGTTGTACAAGCACTGAAAAACAGGGTATCTGATGCTTTGTTGGGTTTTGAGGGAGAAGGTTTAGATGTAAAAATTAAAAACGGGAAAGTTTATGTTTCCCTGGAAGAAAAATTATTATTTCCCTCCGGAAGCACTCAAATAGATAATACTGGCAAAGAGGCTCTGAAAAAGCTGGCTAAAGTACTGGAGCGAAACAAAGACATTAACATAATGGTAGAAGGGCATACCGATAATGTTCCTTACATAAGCGATAAAGCAATACAAGACAATTGGGATTTAAGTGTTAAAAGAGCCACCGCAGTTATCAGAATTTTGATGGATAATTCCAATATTGAAGGGGAACGGATAATAGCAGCAGGACGGAGTAAACATTTACCCTTAGAACCCAATGATTCTGATGCCTCAAAAAGAAAGAACAGAAGAACGGAGATTATTCTCACTCCAAAATTGGATGAACTTTTAGAGATACTGAATACAAACTAATTTTTACAGGGATGAACTAAAAATATTTTCCCCAATTGAGTTCGTCATAATCAATAAAGTAAAAAGCTGGGGCTAACTGAATACCACATAATAACCTGTTTGTTTTAGATCAAACCCAGGTTATTCGCCGGAAAGGTCATAAGTTATGGTGATATTAAAATTTTCCGCTACTTCTGCATGAGCTTTAAGGGTCACACCTGCCCTGATTTTATCCAAGACATTATAGGTAAGCGTATAACGCTGAAAATGCTTTCGTTTTTGATAATTCGGGGCATATAAATACATTCCCCATTCCTGGGAAAAAATAAATTTACCAAAAACAAAGGAATGACCAGCCAATAAAGAATAATAGGAATTTTCAAGAAAGTTTGATCCTTTTTCATCTGCTGAATACAAGGAAGGGTCATATATTCCTTCCACACCAGCAGAAATGGCATTAAGCCGGCTTAGTTTTTTCCGGGCTTTGAGATAAGTCCCAATACTAATAACCTTATCACGCTCATCATCCACACTCACTGCTGTCATATAAACACCAGCATAGGGTGTCACCGGTACCGGCTTTTCAAGAGGTACCTTTTCTTTCTTCTTAAAATTGACTTTTTTAAAAGTATACCCTAGTCCGGCACCAAACATTGGAAAATTCATCCCAATATTCGGTTGCTTAACACCACCATTGGAAATATGGTTGTATTTGCCGTATAAAAATAAAAACCATTCATCTGTCAGGAATCGGGATAAAATAATGTCCAGATGAACAATATAACTTAAAGGATAACTAAAAAACAAATTCTCATCATTATCATCTGGATCATATACATTTGTTAGATAGCTAATTCCTGCTCCCATACGTATGGAAGTCCTCCAGTTATCACTATAATTAAGAACCGGTTCGGCAAATAGAATAAGGTTATAAGATTTCCCCAGAATATCCGGGTTATTAAAATCAGCATAAAGCATTGACACCCCGGCCTTGCTATAGCAGTTACATCGTTCCCAGTCCTTATCCCCCAAAAGAAACCAACCGTATTCTGCTTCAAAACCATAGGGATTAGAAGAGCTGAGGTGCTTAATATTTTTAGAATGAGGAAGAATAAAACCATATGCAGGCTTTAAAGAGACAAAAGAAGGATTGGTCGAATCCTGCTGGGCCATCAGGGAAAATGTATAAATCAAACAAAATACGAATGTCAGGACAATTTTTCTCATACCCCCATAGTTAGTTCTGTAACGAAGATAAGAGAAATATACAATACAAAAGAAAACAGCTTAACAAAATTTTTATCTGACTAACATAAAGGATTTTAATTTAATACGATTTTTTGTTATCTTTGATTCTATTAATTTAAATTGTTACCTCTATGATAGATGAATATATCAAAGAGCTGATTGCGACTAATAACCGTGTTATTATTCCAAATTTTGGAGCTTTTCTTTTAAGGGCTACCTCAAAAAACAAGAACAAAAAAGACTTAGCTTCCAAGGTCGATGATATTTATTTCAGTCCATTCCTGAAATTTAATGACGAATTGTTGGTCAACCACATAATACAAAAAGAGGGCACAGACCAGCAAAAAGCACTGGAAAAAATCAACCAGTATATAAAACAAATCGAAGAAAAAGTAAAAAAAGACGGTATATATACAATAGAAGGTTTAGGAGAATTCACCCAGGATAACCAGGGAAAAATTCAATTTAAAGTGGTGACAGAAACCCCTAAAACCTCTAAAGCAAAAGAAGAAAAACCTACCACAAAAAAAACGGCCGAGAAAAAAAAGACCCCACCAAAGACTATACACGAAAAAGCTTCTGCCTCCAAAAAAACAACGCCGAAATCTTCCGCAGAAAAAAAGGAGGAAAAGGAAGAAGAAGTGAAAAAGGAAGAAGAGAAAAAAACTACTCCTCCTCAATCCAAGGGCAAAGCTCAAAAAATGCCTCCGCCAAAACCTCCAAAACCACCAAAAGAAAAAACCGGTTCGAAATCAGGGTCTAACAAGGGACTTGTTTTATCTATAGCAATCGGTTTACCTATTGTAGTATTGTTTATCTGGGCTATGCTGAATTTCGACTCCGTTCAAAAGCTTTTCGATGGTAAAGACAAACAAGTTACCGAGCAAGTGGAAAAAGAACAACCAGCCAAAGAAGATGAAGGAAGGGATGAAGAAGGGGAAGCCAGAGAAGAAAAAGAAGGGGAAACGGAAAAATCAAGAGAAGAACAAGAGAAAGAAACAGAAGACAAGATAATCGAAGAAAAAAAGAAAGAAGCAGAGGAACAACAAACTGCTTCCACAGGAGAAAAGAAGTTCCATATTGTAGCAGGGAGCTTTGAGAAAAGACAAAACGCAATAGATTACAGGGATAAACTTCGGGAGCAAGGATTTAATGCTGAGTTAATAGGAGAAAGAAACGGAATGCATGCTGTAAGTTATGCTTCTTTTAGCAATAAAGATGAAGCTACAAAAGAAATGAACAGAATAAAAGATGAAGAAGACTTACAAGCCTGGCTGCTATATTATTAAATTCCCTTACACATAAATAACGCAATCATCTTACTAACAGTGTTTTATTGTTCGTGTTGATCCCTGCCCATCCGGTCAGGCAGGAGCGTTCCAATAATTATAGAACACAGATGACGCTGATACAACAAATTCCTACGGATTTCTTTCATTTATAGAATTTTATGAAATTTTATTATGCGGCAAAACAAATAGCCGTAGTTACTGGAAAGTATCTCCGGCTTAATCGTGCGCAGGCCCCC
>JBKGZD010000065.1:0-13136 GCA_046545795.1 Bacteroidales bacterium
ATTCTTCAAAATATATCAAGATTAACCCAAAGCTTTAACTTATTTAAATTACCTCAGTAAATAATAGAAATAAATACCGAAGGAATTATTTTATTTTCAAAACTTCACATTAATTTTATAAATTTGTTTGTTAGGTTTATAACAAAACGAAAAATGAAAATTATACGCTACCCTCTCAGTTTTAATCATAAATCATATTGTCTCCAAAAGCATATTTGCCGATACATGTTGATTGCAACTTTATTATTCAGTATCCATACAAATCCATTGTATTCACAGGAAACATATCAATTGAAAGATATGTTTATGGATGCGGAGTCATGGTTTTACTTCCAGGATTATAAAAACTCCCTTCCTCTCTATCTTCAGATTTTAGATGCCTATCCTGAAAACCACAGTTTTAATTATAAAGTCGGGATTTGTTATTTGAACATAGAAGGTGAAAAACATAAAGCAATTCCATACCTCGAAAAAGCAATAGAAAATACAACCTTTAATTATAGCGAAGAAGCATTTTATGAGAAAAAAGCTCCTGTTGATGCGATATTTTATCTGGCAAATGCCTATTTTATAGACAATCAAATAGACAAAGCTCTGGAAACTTATGAAAAATTTGAAGATAAAATTGAAGGGAAACGCTGGCTTTTCAGAAACATTGATTTTGACAATGCTTATCTTCAAAAGCAGAAAGAAAAATGCAAAACAGCTAAAGAGCTTATGTCTAAGCCTGTAAACTACATGGCAGAGAACATAGGGGCACCTGTAAACACACCCCAGTCAGAATATAATCCGGTTATTTCAGGAGACGAAAAGACTATGGTCTTTACGGCAGATAAAAAATTCTATACCGGTGTTTTCATGTCAAAGAAAAAAAACGGTGAGTGGGGTCCTCCACAAAACCTGCTTCCCCAACTGGGCATTGACGGAGACATAGAGACAACATCCCTCTCCCACGATGGGACTGAAATGTATCTCTACCGTGAAGATGACCTTGTTGGAAATATATATGTTAGTCATTATGAGGACGGCAGATGGTCAAGGATTAAAAAACTAGGAGAAAACATTAATACCAAATACTGGGAAAGCCATGCCTTCATAACACAAGACGGGAATGAACTTTACTTCACAAGCAACAGAGAAGGAGGTGTTGGCGATCTGGATATATACAAAGCCAAGAAGAATGAAGACGGTACATGGGGAAAACCGGAAAACCTTGGCGAAACAATAAATACAGAGTGGAAAGAAGACACACCTTTCCTGACAAACAACGGTAAAACACTATTTTTTAGCTCAGAGGGGCATAACAACATGGGTGGTTTTGACCTTTTTGTTGCCCATAAAACTGAAGACGGATGGACACAACCAAAAAACCTTGGGTATCCAATTAATTCAACTGACGATGACCGGTTCATGAATCCTGTAAACAAAGGAAAAAATGCATACTATGCACACTTCAACGAAAAGGCAGAAGATGGAAAAGATATTTTTAAATATTACCTGAAAGATATTCCCGATACTGATTTTATTGATGTTGAGGGTGTTATAACATATGAATCCGAGGATAAAAAACAAAAAAAGGACTTCACAATAAACCTGGTAAACACAAAAACAAACGATACCATAATAAAACTGAACCCCGAAGATCCAGAGGAAAACTTTACATATGAAACTCCTGATGGGAAACCACACCTGATATATCAAACCCCACTTCTGGAAGACAACAAGCAATATATTGTTTCAAAAGATTTCGAGATTAAGGAAAAATTTCCAACTCCTGTACTGGCAAAAGAGGACACTGAAGAGATTCAAACTAAACCGGCAATTAACCTGGATAAAGATGTATTCAGAGCAGATGCTAAAGATGACAATATCAAAATTAAGTTAAAGTTGCAAGGTGGTAATAAATTGGTCGTGGATACATATCAAGAAGGAAAATTGGTGAATACAGAAGATTTCACTTTAGAAAGCGAAGATTTTATTTATGAATATACCCCTGATGAAAAAGAGACAAAACTCAAATTTCAGCTATTCGACAATGAGCAAAACATCCTTTCAAAAGATGTTTCAATATTCCCGGATACCACAAAAAAAGAAAAACCACAAGAAGAATATGAAAAGTTAACAATACAGGAAAAAAGCGTTTCATTCGATGAAGGTAAGAAAAAAATAAAAATCCGACTTTCATTAGAGAAAGATTCAAAGCTTTATGTGGAAACATTTATGAAGGATTCACTCATTAACAAAGAAACATTTAATATTACCCAGGAAGAGTTCACATATGAATTCGAGCCAAAAGAAGGAAAAAGCAGGGTTAATTTTAAAATGATTGATAAGCTGGGTGCAATAAAAAACCAGGAAGTTGTTATTTCCCATATCCCTGTTAACAATGACCTGGAAAAATTACTAAATACCATAGATACCCATGACCTGGAAAAATTATCAAGCATAATAGAAAGGGAAAGCTTATCAGAATTATCTTTACAACAACTCCTTGACTCCCTGTTTAGCCATAGTGATTCACTTAATATTGCTCAGGATACTGACATATTTTTGATAACAGCAACTCGATTAAAAGCAGGTGATCCGGAAAAATTTTATAAAGATTTAATAAACTTAGGTGACAAATCAATTCAAGAATTTTTATCCCAATATAACTGGGAGAAACTTGAATCCAATGAAAATATCCTGGGCTTATTAAACTGGGGTGTACAGGAAAATAAAATTAAACAGCAATCCTATAGAGAATTGTTACGCAATTACCTTTCGGAATATTATACTACTGAGGAACTAAAAGAACTAATTACACTTCTCTCAGATTTTGACCTTAACAATATATTAAGTAAACTGGGAGTAGAAGCATTAGACATTGTTACCACTGATGATTTAATCAGAATCATTCAGGAAAAAGATATTAATAATGATGAAGAAATCATAGCATTCTTAGAAAGCCAGGTTCTCCTGAACAAAGCATATGAAAGCAAAGATTTTGAAATTGCAAAAATCTCAAAATCTGAACCAACGGAAAAAGGAAAACAGGTATATAAATATGTGATAAGCATCCTGGCAGGTCTGGTTATTCTGTTCCTGATAATACTATGGGTTAGAAGAAAAAAACAAAATTCAAAAAATGGTTAATAATTATTATATTTGATTTAATAAGCAATCAAAATATGAAACACTTCATACTGTTGTTTTTTCTAACATTAACCCTTACAAATGGTCTAACTCAGGAAAACAGTCAAAAGCCATCGGAATTATTTCAAGATGCTGAATATTACAGATTATATGAAGAATATTCCGAAGCACTTCCACTTTATCAGCAATTAATAAACGATGGTTATGATAACGCACACATCAATTACAGGATTGGAGAGTGTTATCTTGAACTTGCCGGCCATAAGGAAAGAGCCATACCCTTTCTTGAGAAAGCGGTTGAAAACATTAATAAAAAATTCAAAGAAGGTTCTTTAAAAGAAACAGGTGCACCTGTCTATTCTATATTCTACCTTGGTAAGGCATACCAGGTAAACGACCAACTGGACAAAGCCCTTAGAACCTATAATAAATTCCTGGAACAGATTGGTGAGAAAGAGAAAGATGAGTACAACATGAGTTTTGTTGAAAAGCAAATTCAATCATGTAAAAACGCTAAAGAACTAATGAAAGAACCTCTTCCGGTAACCATTGAAAACCTTGGAGACTCAATTAATTCATCCAACCCCAACACAAGACCTGCAATAAACAGCAAACAAACAAGGATAGTCTATGTCAATAAGCTGAAGTTTTATGACGCCGTTTTCATGGCAGAAAAGAAAGGTGGAAAATGGAAAGAACCGGTAAATCTTACACCGCAAATAAAAAGCGACGGTAATTTTTATCCCACTTCACTTAACAAAAAGGGTGATAAACTAATTCTGATGAAGTCAAGTCGCTACAAAGGCGATCTATACATTTCAAAATTTGATAAAGAAAACAATCAATGGAAAGAACCAGAGAAACTGGGAAAAAACATAAATACAAACAACTGGGAAACACATGGACACTTGTGTAACGATGGGAAAACACTCTATTTTACCAGCAATCGAAAAGAAGGGATGGGAGGATTAGATATCTACGTTTCTCATTATAACGAAGACAATAAGGAATGGGGTCCGGCGAAGAATCTCGGTAAAAATATAAACACCCCCTATAACGAAGAAACCCCTTTTTTAACAGATGGTGGAGAAAAAATTTATTTTAGCTCACAAGGACACTGCGGAATGGGGGGCTTCGATATTTTTTACAGCGAAAAACTAGAAGATGGAAGTTGGTCTGAACCAATAAATGCAGGCTATCCAATCAATACTACTGACGATGACTTGTTTTATCAGCCTGTAAATAAAGGTAAAGATGGTTACATGTCAAGATTTCGGCCAGACGGATTTGGAAATTCCGATATTTATAAAATTACTTACACTCCAGAAGACACAATTTCTAAAGCACATCTTAAAGGAGCTATTTATCCTCCCCATGGAGAAACTATAACCCCGGGACAACTGAAAATAAATATACAAAATACTGATGATGACGGAAAAAAATATAAACCTTCACTGACCGATTCCGCAACATTTTCAGAAGAGCTCAGGCCGGGAGAATATAAGATCGTCATTGAAGCTGAAGAAAAATACAAACCCATTGAGAAAACAATAGCCATTAGAAAAGAATACAAAAGAAAATCATATCCTGTAGCATTTAACCTTAAACCCAAAACTTTACCAATAGAAGGATCTTTGAAAGTTCAAAATATATATTTCGATTTTAATGACTATAGCATTCCGGATACCTCAAAGACAGGATTAGATAATCTTGTCAAAGCCATGAAAAAATACCCGGATATAAATTTAGAAATTACAGGTCATACCGATTCTATAGGTAATAAAGAATACAATAAACGTTTATCCCAAAAAAGAGCCCAATCTGTAATTAATTATATTAAACAACAGGGAATCCCGGAAGACAAACTATCCATGGAAGCCGAAGGTGAAGAACATCCCGTGGCAATGAATACCCTGCAGAACGGCAAGGATAGTCCGGAAGGCAGACAATATAACCGCAGAGTTGAATTAATGCCGGTTTCTTCAGATAATAAATATATTATTGAAAACGTATCAAAAATCCCAAATGAACTAAGAAACAAAGGACAGGTATTTTATTGTGTACTGCTAACAAGAGAAAAAGAACAGCTACCCGGCAATTACTTTGAGCGTTTTTCTTCGCTACAAGATTATACCATCAAGGAATATTCGAATGGACAATATTTTTATGTGATGGGTAAATTCACAGAGCAGGGCAATGCAATCGAACCTTTCAAAAAAGCTCTTGAAGCTGGTTTTAACAAAACCCGGATAATATCAAGCTATAAACTACAAGACATTGTTAATCTAAATAAAGAAGAAACCAGGGAAGAGTTAATCAATGAATAATAATTAACATAAAACGCAACGATATTGGGAATTCTGGAAGCACAAAACATCAACCTAAGAGCCGTCGAACCAACTGATGCGGAACTAATATATGAATGGGAAAATGACACTTCTATCTGGTATGCCGGAAACACAATAGAACCTTTCTCAAGACATGTTATTGAGCAGTACGCTAAAAATGCTCAGTATGATCTTATCCAATCAAAGCAATTGCGCCTGATGATAGACTTAAAAAGTGAATCCCCTGGCGAACAAAAAACTATAGGGAGCATAGATCTTTTCGATATTAACATGATCCATCAGCGTGCAGGCGTGGGAATTCTTATTCATAAAAAAAATCACCGCCAAAAAGGATATGCCTACGAAGCTCTCCAGACAATAATAAAATATGCCAAAGATGTACTTTTTCTGCATCAGCTCTATTGCAATATAGATTTTGACAACAGCCCCAGCATCAAATTATTTGAAAAAGCTGGTTTTAAACAAACCGGGATAAAAAAGGAATGGATAAGAACAGAGCAAGGCTGGAAAGATGAATATTTCTACCAGATTATTTTAAAGAGTTAAGTTCATCATATCCGGGGATATTTTTAATAAAACTATAAGAACCTTTATTGTAATCAACTCTGCAGCAATAATGATCTATACCGTTGGTTACGACCAGAAAAGGAACCTTCAGACGTAGATTGTACAAAGCAATCTGGTCAAACTGCTTTTGGGTGATTTTTACATCCGGGGCTTTGCATTCAACAATCAGAGAAGGGACAAAATCACGATTATAAGATACAATATCTGCGCGGTAACGAAATCTTTCCAATTCAAATGCCATTTCAATATGTAAAAGGTTTGGAGGATACTTTTTTTCCCGGATAAGATACTTAATAAAATTTTGTCGCACCCACTCCTCAGGAGTCAGTGCAATAAACTTCTTTCTGATTTCATCAAAAATGTATTTTTTTTGTTCCTTTGTAGTAATTTTAAAAGAATAACTTGGTAAATTTAACTGCCGCATAAATTATTACATAAATAAGCCTTGTTCAAAGGTATAAGATAACTCTAAAAAAACAAGATATATGGATACAAAAGAAAGCATTGTAAAAGATTGGCTGCCAAGATATACAGGAAGCACACTGGAAAACTTCGGAGATCATATTTTATTGACGAATTTTCAAAATTACCTGGAACTATTCACTGAAATGCAGGGTACTCAAATTGTTGACCCTTCAGCTCAAATGCCTGTGGCGACAGCAAATGGAATCACCATGATAAATTTTGGAATGGGTAGTGCAAATGCGGCTACAATAATGGATTTACTTAGTGCAATAAAACCCAAAGCTGCACTTTTCCTGGGTAAGTGCGGCGGACTTAAAAAGAAGAACAAGGTTGGTGATTTCATATTACCAATAGCGGCCATAAGAAGCGAAGGAACATCAAATGATTACCTTCCACCGGAAGTTCCTGCTCTCCCAGCCTTTAATCTACAGCGTGCTGTTTCGGGTGTTTTACGAGACATGGGGCGCGACTATTGGACAGGGACAATTTTTACTACAAATAAACGTGTCTGGGAATATGATGAGCGATTTAAAAAATACCTCAGAAAAACACGATCTATGGCAATAGATATGGAAAGTGCCACTATTTTCATCGTTGGATTTGCAAACGAAATTCCTTCTGGCGCTCTCTTATTGGTTACCGATCAACCTATGATTTCAACAGGAGTAAAAACAAAAAAAAGTGATCAGCTTATCACAGGAAAGTTTACTGAACAACATGTCGAAGCCGGAATTAAATCACTAAAAGAAATTATTCATCACGGACGCAGTGTAAAACACCTGAAATTTTCATAAAGAGCAGAACTAATATGACATATAACGAAATAATAAAAGAATTAGAAAGTAAAATATATCGTCCAGTATACTTTTTATCCGGCGATGAGCCATATTTCATTGATAAAATAACAGAATACATTCAAAAAAACGTACTGCCTGAAGCTGAGCGTTCTTTCAACCAAACCGTACTTTACGGGAAAGAAACAACAATAGAGGATGTGATTAACACTGCCCGCAGATACCCTATGATGTCAAACCATCAAGTGGTCATTGTAAAAGAAGCTCAGAATATAAATAACTTAAAGCCCCTTACACACTACCTTGAAAAACCACAAAAGTCAACTGTCCTGGTAGTTAATTATAAATACAAAACTATTGATAAAAGAACAAAGTTATTTAAGGTACTAAAAGACAAAGCTGTCCTATTCGAATCCAATAAAATTAAGGAACACAAAATTCCTCTTTGGATTTCAAAATACCTGTCCAGCAAAAATGTTAAAATATCTGACAAAGCCGCTGCCTTACTATCAGAATACCTGGGAAATGATCTGAACAAAATTACCCATGAAATAGATAAACTATTCCTGGCTTTGCCAAAGGGACAAGCGAACATAGAACCCGCAGATATAGAAAGAAATATTGGTATCAGTAAAGATTATAATGTTTTCGAATTAAACCAGGCATTTGCTGAAAAAAATGTTGTGAAAGCAAACCTTATTATTAATCACTTTGCAAAAAACCCCACAGAAAATCCGATGCCGAAAATCATAGGCTCCTTGTACTATTTTTTCAGCAAAGTACTGGGATATCATTTTGTAAATAAAAAAAGTTCAGAAAAAGAAATTGCTAACGCTATAAAAGCAAATCCAAAGATGATTTGGCAATATAAAAAAGCAGCAAAAAAATATGACCCAAATAAACTTGCCAGAATCATTGGATACCTACGAGAATATGATTTAAAATCAAAAGGAATAAACAACACAGGAACCCCTGATGGAGAATTGCTCAGAGAATTAGTCTTCAAAATTTTACATTAAAACTTCGAATTATGGGAACAACTTTCATTATCATTGCTCTTACCATTGTTGTCTCGTTGCTGGCATTTAATGATAACAATTTATTTAAAAAGCTTCAGTTAAACCCCTACCTTGTAATTCAAAGAAACCAATGGCACAGAGTCATTACACATGGTTTCATACATGCAGATTCGATTCATCTTCTCGTAAACATGATTGTTTTATTTTCATTTGGACGATCGGTTGAGAACCAGTTTGATATTTTAGCTAAAAATCATCAGATAATCAATTCTGCCACGCTACATATGATAATCTTATACTTTGCAGGTATGATAATTGCCTCCTCTACAACAATTTTTAAACATAAAAATAATTACCAGTACAATTCAGTAGGAGCATCAGGAGCGGTTTCCGCTGTAGTTTTTGCAGCCATTTTCTTTTCACCAAAAAATACAATATTAATTATGGGTATTATTCCAATACCTGCAATTCTTTTTGGAATTCTATATTTGATTTATTCTCAGTATAAAAGCCGGAAAGGAAATGACAATGTCAATCATGACGCACATTTTTTAGGAGCTGTTTTTGGCTTTATTTATCCGGTTATAATTGACCCATCATTATTAAATTATTTTTTAAACTCTGTGTTTTAATTTGATTCATCAATAAAAATTATGCAAGAATATATTTGCCTTAACGGGGATTATTACAAAGCTGAAGAACCAGTACTTCTATACAATAACAGGGGATTTCAATATGGAGATGCTCTATTTGAAACTATGAGAGGCAATGGTAAAACACTCTATTTTTTTGATGAACATATTTCCCGCATATACCACAGTATGAAAGAATTGGGCATGAAGGTTCCAAAAAACATTGAAAACAAAACCATTAAAAAGGAAATTCTAAAACTTCTTCATAAAAACCGCCACCTAAAAGGCTCAAGGATTAGGCTAACAGTATTTAGGAATGTCGGGGGCAAATATGCTCCGGTTACTAATACAGTCTCTTACTTAATTGAAACAGACGCTCTTGAAGATGAAAATTACCAGCTCAATGAAAAAGGAATAGCCATAGATATATTCCATGCATACAAAAAGCCACGTAACTTACTTTCAAACATGAAAACAACAAATGACCTTGTGTATGTTTTAGCTGGTATATTTAAGAATGAGCAAAAATTAGATGAGTGTATATTGCTGAATGACAATAATGAAATAATTGAAGCAATAAGCTCAAATATTTTCCTGGTAAAAGACAATATTATCAAAACACCCCCACTAAATTCAGGATGTTTGAATGGAATTATGCGTAAACAGATACTCAATTTTGCAAAAATTGCAGGATTCAAGATTTCATTGCAGCAGATGTATCCTGAAGAATTGATGAACTGTGATGAAATATTCTTAACCAATTCGGTTCGGGGAATTCAATGGGTTGGAGCCTTCCGGGAGACAAGATATTTTAAAAACACATCCAGGCAAATGATGAAAATGCTTAACCAGCTAGCACAACCGGAAGACTAATTGAGCGCCGGATTTTCCGGGCAATTTGTCCAGATTTTATACTTATTTCCCAGTTCCTGTAATACTTTTTCCCAAAGGTCGCGATCAGGAGCCATTATTTTTGAAGCTTCAAGTTCAGACACTAACCATGCATTATTTTTTAATTCTTCATCGAGCTGATTAGGGCTCCAGCCGGAGTATCCCAAGAAAAACCTGATTTGCTCCGGAGTAATCATGCCTTCAGAGATAAGTTCTTTAACTTTTTCAAAATCTCCTCCCCAATAAATATTACCCTGAACATGTACGGAATTGGGGATCAAATCACTAACAGTATGCAGATAATGAATCGTATCTTTAGCTACGGGACCACCAACATATATTGGTGCATTAAATTTAGGAAAATCCTTTACAACTTCATTTGGAGAAAGATCAATCGGTTTATTGAGGACAAATCCAACCGACCCATTTGCTGAATATTCAGTCAAGTAGACAACCGACCTTTTAAAGTAAGAATCATTCAATAATGGTTCAGAAATTAATATTCTTCCTCTTTGGGGGGTAAGATTATCATTTTCTACCTTGAAAAAGTCATAATCAATCTGCATAAACTAAAAATTTTACTATAAGCAAATTACTAATTTTTTAAATAATATCAAAAATAACCTCATAATTTTTTAGAAATCTATCACTTAGACAAGTCAAACAAGTAATCGTTTAAATAATACGTTTATAGAAAAATTTTGTTATTCTCACTAAATTTATTTTAGCCAGAATTAATTTTTTTTAAGAATTGTTAACTTTCTACGGAGATGTCTTTTCCAAATATCAATTATTTAAAACAGGCTCTATAAAACCCTGCCACCATTATTTGTGGAATCGGTTTTGAATTCTTACCACCCAGTATACATAAGCCATCTTATTGACAAGGCTTTATTGTTGACAGGTTAATTTGTTAATGGGTAAAGTGGTCTACGGAAGCTAAAGGGGCGAGTCTAAAATCCAATATCTTTCGCTCTTCCGTTCCATCCGGAATATGGCATCTGGTAAACGGCATCCGGGTTGTCGAACATCTAATATCTATCTCCACCTAATGTGTAAAAACTGAAAAAAGCAACCCTTTTTTAGCGGGGGGTCCTATATGCATAAAATATTTATCTACATTTTCCGGGAATTTCAATAATTTTATTTATTTTGGAGTGCTAAGTTAAAAATGTTATTATGGTCAATAATCAAAAGTGGTTCACATTTGCAATATTTTCCCTACTAATATTCATCAACCTTCCGGCCGTTTCAAATCAGCCACAAGATACTACCCTAATAACAGATTCAAAGGATCTGGAAGTAGAACACACAGATATTTTTGTTAAAAATATCGAACATGAATTCAATCTCATATTTAAAAATCCGGATTTCATCAGGGAAAATGAAGGAAAAGAAATTGAAGTCAATATTAACGGAGAGCCTGAAACACTAACTCTTTTCAAAGGAAAAGCTTCATTTCAGAAACGCTTCACTGAAAAATCAGAGTTAAAGATTACTTACCAGGATTATGAGTATAGTCAAAAAGTAAATCCAATTCCACTATGGTTTTCCATTATCCCACCTCTTATTGCAATCCTTTTCGCCTTAATATTCAAAGAAGTATATTCAGCATTATTCATAGGCATTCTCATAGGAACCACTACCATATACCTCCACCAGGGCGCTAATTTTTTCATTGCAATATTCAAAGGAATTTTCGCTATTCCTGACACCTATGTCCTTCATTCACTTACAAAAACTGAGCATATTTCCATAATTGTTTTTTCAATGTTAATCGGAGGGATGGTAAGTATAATAACCAAAAACGGTGGAATGAAAGGCGTAGTTAATGTTTTATCAAAGCATGCCCGTAATGCCCGCTCAGGACAATTCGTCACATGGCTTCTCGGACTTGCAATCTTTTTTGACGATTACGCAAATACTTTGGTTGTTGGAAATACTATGCGTCCTGTGACAGACAAATTAAAAATCTCAAGAGAAAAATTAGCCTATATTGTTGATTCCACAGCAGCCCCAATTGCATCCATAGCTTTCGTCACTACCTGGATTGGTGCAGAGTTAAGCTATATACAAAACGGGATTAACACGATAGGCCTTGAACAAAGCCCATATAATGTATTTATAAACTCATTGGCATATTCATTCTACCCGATTTTTGCACTTATATTTATTCTCCTTCTTACTTACCAAGGCAAGGATTTTGGTCCTATGTTAAAAGCAGAAAAAAGAGCCAGGAAAGGGATTATAAATCCAGATGAAGCTAATGAAAATAATGCAAAACAATTCAAAGAATTTGAAATTCCTGAGCACGTTAAGCCCAAAGGATTTAATGCAGTTATACCAGTTGCAATTGTCATTTTCGGTACTTTTATAGGATTAATATACACAGGCTGGGATGCAGAAATATGGCAAAATCCGGATATTGCCTTTTCTAAAAAACTTTCAGTGATTATTGGTAACTCAGATTCATTTAAAGCATTACTCTGGTCCTCTATGCTCGGGGTTATAGTTTCTCTTATTTTAACTGTATCCCAGAAAATTCTCAACCTGAGAAAGTCAGTTGAAAGTTTGATTGATGGTTTCAAAACTATGCTTACAGCTATTGTAATATTGATATTGGCATGGTCAATTGCGCTTCTTACAGAACACTTGCATACGGCTGAATTTATTTCCCGCAGTTTAGTCAGTATCAATATGGCACCTTATCTCGTACCTGCATTAACATTCATACTTGCAGCACTGGTAGCGTTTTCCACAGGATCATCATGGGGAACTATGGCAATCCTTTACCCTATTATCCTCCCCGCTTCCTGGCTTATTTCTGAACAAGCAGGTTTAGAGCATGCTATGGCATTATCGATATTCTATAATGTAGTGTCATGTGTTCTGGCTGGATCCGTCCTGGGAGATCACTGTTCTCCTATTTCCGACACAACAATCTTAAGTTCACTGGCAAGTTCGTGTAATCACATAGAACACGTAAGAACACAATTACCATATGCCCTGAGCGTAGGAGGTACAGCTATCATACTTGGCACAATACCTGCTGCATATGGTATACCTCCCTATATTACCTTTCCGGCAGGAATTCTTATCCTGTTCCTGATAGTGCATTTATTTGGGAAAAAATCGATGGAGAAGGCTCCTCTGTTAACAAAAGGATAATAAGAAAATTTTTAAACAAAAAGAAACAAAAGAGTTCCGGCAAGATAGCAAATCAATCCAATAATGTAAGAATGAGTGCAAACCTACCGGAACTCTCAGGCATTATTCATAAAATAA